>JASMER010000009.1 GCA_030752195.1 Gammaproteobacteria bacterium | reverse complement strand
AATCTTCGAGCGCCTGAATACCTGCCGCAATGCCGTAGTGCATGAATTCGTCCATACGTCGCGCTTCTTTTGCCGGAAGGTATTTATCGCGGTCAAAGGCTTGAAGGGCACCGCCAAAACGAGTGGAAAACTCTGACACGTCAAAAGTCTCAATGGGCTTGATGCCGCTCTTGCCAGCGCGGATGGCCGACCAAGAAGACATGACGTCGTTGCCAACCGGGGTAAGTAGACCAAGACCAGTTACTGCTATCCGCTTGCCGTTCACTGAGTAAGCTCCGAATTTTCTCTTGTTGCCAAATAAAGAAAAGCTACCCCAGAGCGCTCCAGAGTAGCTTTACATTTTATCTCGGATGTCTGTTTAGAGGTGTTCGTTGATGTAATCGATCGCGAGCTGCACGGTGGTGATCTTCTCAGCTTCTTCGTCCGGGATTTCTGTTTCGAACTCCTCTTCAAGTGCCATCACCAGCTCAACGGTGTCGAGTGAATCAGCGCCTAGGTCTTCGACAAAGGATGCAGAGGGTTTAACTTCATCCTCTTTTACGCCTAGCTGTTCGCAGACGATTTTCTTAACCCGCTCTTCGATGCTGCTCATAAGTCATAAAACTCCTAACTCTTTGTTCTGTATAACTTTTTATTCTAATCTGCCAGCATAATTGCCAGACCTACTCTGCCGCGATCTCTCAGAGGGCGCAATTCTACCGCGAAATGCAGGCAATGTAATGCCTCTCGCAAAATATTTCGTTTTCTAAAAAATCTGTAATAAATTCAGCAATATACAAATAAAGCTGCGCTTTTAGTCATGCCATATACATCCCGCCGTTAACGTGCAAGGTTTCGCCGGTGATGTAGCTGCCCGCATCAGAGGCAAGAAATGCGACAACGCTCGCGATCTCCTCTGGCCGGCCTAGCCTACCCAGCGGCACCTGTCCCAGCAGGGCCAGTTTTTGCTCCTCTGGCAAAGCATCTGTCATGTCAGTCTCAATGAAGCCCGGGGCGATAGCGTTAACCGTGATGCCTCGCGAGCCGATTTCTTTGGCTAAGGATCGTGTAAACCCTTCAATGCCGGCTTTCGTGGCTGCATAGTTTGTTTGACCGGCGTTTCCACTAGACCCTACTACGGATGAGATATTGATAATGCGGCCAAAACGCGCCTTGGTCATGCCCTTAAGACAAGCCTTACAAACCCTGTACATCGAATTAAGATTAGTATTAACCACGGTATCCCATTCTTCCGCCTTCATTCTTAACAGCAGGTTATCCCGAGTAACTCCAGCGTTGTTGACTACTACGACCGGTAAACCGGCAAGTGTTCCTATCTCCTCTAACAGTGCGGTCACCGAATCTGCGTTACTGACATCAGCAGCCAAGCCTTTCCCTCTGATTCCTTGCTTGTGCAAAAAGGCTGTAATAGCTTCTGCCCCAGCTTCTGTGGTAGCTGTACCAACAATGAACATTCCCTTGTGACCCAAAGCTTGGGCGCTGGCTTTACCAATTCCGCGGCTGGCTCCGGTAATCAGCGCTATCTTCGTATCATCAGTCATCGCCTCTCCTGTATTTCCCCATATCCTTAGCCCGGGCCTTCACTCAATCCAAGCCCGATGCTTCCATTACGAGGTTGTTAAAACTCTGCGGATTCTCACTAGCCATACAACCGAGTTCCGGCACAATGCGTTTTACCAGTCCACACAGAACCCTACCAGGGCCTATTTCCACCAGCTTCTTCACTCCGACCTCATGCATTGCCCTAACGCAATCAACCCACAAAACTGGTTTATGGAGCTGCTTCACCAGATTTTCCTTGATCTGCTCTGGCTCGGTCTGAATCGCACCACTCACGTTTTGTACCACCCCAATACTGGGCGCGCTAAATGTTATGCCAGCAAGCACCTCTGCAAGCGCTTCCGCCGCCGGCTTCATAAGAGGACAATGCGACGGGACACTGACATTTAACGGGAGGGCACGCTTGGCCCCAGCTTCTTTGCACCGTTCCACGGCATAATCCACCGCAGCCGACTCTCCGGCTATTACGATCTGACCGGGCGAATTGAAGTTAGCTGCGGATACCGTTCCGATTGTTTCAGCACGCGCACAAATTTCGATGAGTTTGGTATCGTCCAGCCCAACGATAGCAGCCATCTTTCCCTCGCCTGGACCCACTGCGTCCTGCATGAATTTACCTCGCCGATGAACCACTGCAATCGCATCCTCAAACGCAAGTACACCCGCCAAAACTAGCGCAGAATATTCTCCGAGAGAATGACCCGACATGACTGCAGGTCGGGGACCTCCGCGCTCGAGCCACAGCGTACCAACGGCCACAGAGGCAGCCAGCAATACCGGTTGCGTGATTTCCGTCTGATTCAGAGAGCTGTCGGGATCCGACTGACAAATACGCCATAAATCCGTACCCAGCACCTCTGAAGCGCGAGTAAATGTATCCAGCAGGGTCGGGTTTTCTGCAGCAAGTTCCGCCAACATGCCTTGCTTTTGGGACCCCTGACCTGGAAACACAAATCCGATTTTCGCCATATCAACACCCCTGAAACTAGTTCTTAAAACCTGTCAGCAGGCCCTGATTAGACGACATGATATCAGCCACCCGTTTACCGATCAGCTGCGGAATTCCATGATCGATCTCACGGATAGCCTGCTCGATGGCATAAAAAAATCCCTCAGCCGTGGCATTACCATGACTCTTCACCACGCTACCCTGCAAACCCAATAAACTCGCGCCGTTAAATCTTTGCGGATTCAACTGTGCGGAAAGGGAACTAATCAACGGTTCCTTCTCGACGATTGATGTCGCCCCGTCAAGCAACTTGCTGATTACATTCGCCACCCCAGCACTGGATTTGATCGTAACGTTCCCAACGAAGCCATCGCACACCACCACATCAGCAGTTCCTTCGAACAATTCATTGGCCTCGACAAACCCGATGTAATTCAGATCAGCGCACTGCTCAAGAGCGGCAGCAGCCTGAAGAACGGCTGAGCTGCCCTTGTAGTCTTCAGAACCAATGTTCAAAAGGCCTACCCTCGTTTCTGAGCGTCCCAAAGATTCGGCCAGAACGGTCCCCATGACAGCAAACTCAAAAAGCTGCTTACAATCACATTCCGGATTTGCCCCGACGTCGAGCAGATAACTCGGCTCCGTCACGCTAGGTAAGGTCGCCAGAATCGCCGGTTTGTTGATGCCATCAAGTGTTTTCAGCAGATGACGACCAACCAGCAACAATGCGCCGGTGTCTCCGGCACTGACCATTGCGCCGACTTTGCCCTGTTTGACATGATCGACCGCGACATAGAGAGAGGAACCTCGGGATGCACGCAGAACGCTTTGGGGACGCTTACCTGTCGGGATGCGCTGATCGCTATGGACAAGACCGAGTCGGCTTACCACCGACTGAGGCACGCCCTGCAGCATAGGGGAAATCAGGTTCTTGTCACCGACCAAATCCAGCTGCAGATCACAGTGTTTTTGCAAGGCACGAACTGATGCCGGGACCGTAACTGTAACGCCGCTGTCCCCTCCCATCGCATCAACTGCGATGCGCCTTGAGGCAGACAAAATCAGTCGTCACCAATATCGAGAACTTTCTTGCCCTTATAGAAGCCGTCAGCCGTCACATGGTGGCGACGATGCCGCTCACCAGATGTCGGGTCAGTAGCCAGAGTGGGACTCGACAGTGAATCGTGCGTACGCCGCTTGTCTCGTTTAGAGCGGGTTACCTTATTCTGTTGTACAGCCATGTTTGTTCTCCAATTTCAAAATAACTAAAATCCTTGCCACATCAGGGTGTTTCGTCATTTTCCTTAAGTACTTTAAGCACTTCAAAAGGGTTCTGAGCTGCCCT
The DNA here is from genome assembly GCA_030752195.1 of Gammaproteobacteria bacterium. GTDB lineage: Bacteria > Pseudomonadota > Gammaproteobacteria > Pseudomonadales > Pseudohongiellaceae > UBA9145. Next base: position 20,371 of record JASMER010000009.1, on the reverse strand, counting down.
GTTACCATTATTGCCTTCTCGCGGTTCCCTTTGCCGCTGATACTCCAGAGCTTCGATACACCGGTCATCTGGGTGATAGTTCACCAGGGGCATGCACAACATCAACTGCTCTTCAAGCAGGCTGGCAATGGTAATCCTGGGCCCATCAACCAACCAGGGGTCCCATCGCGGTTCAAGTGAATCGATCTGACTCTCACTCTCCACAAGCGCCAGCTGGATGGCATCCGCAAGTTGCAGTGATAGTGGCTCCAAACACCTTTGACAGATTACCTCCACAGTGGCGGTTACCGAACCGAGGATGACACGACGACCCGCCTCGGTCGTGAGAAACTGCAGTTGACCGCTCACCTCGCCATCGAGACTGGCCAGACAGTCTGCAAAGCGGGGCAAACGCTCGAGGCTGCACGAACCTTCGAAAACCGACTCCAAATCGAAGGCTTTTCGGATATCGATATAAATTGGCAGTGAACTGCGGGTCCCTCGGACCGGTGAAGCGAAACTGTCTGGGTCTCCAGCATCTGTCATAGGCGCGAAATAATAGGGCGAGAAACGGGGTCTGTCAAAGCCAATATCAGGACTGGATCTTTCGCAGAAAACGCTCCTATCAAACTGAATTTGACAGGATTTTTCTGTATCTGGAAACCTGCGCTGCGAAACTCTTATCCCAAGGTGCGCTGACCTGAAACAGTGAGTCGGTCCCCGGCAGCTGGAATCGAAGTTCGGCAGCATGCAGACAGAGATATTTCGCGGCTGCCTCTTTCCCTGCCGTACCCTCCTTTACTCGGGTGTTTACGCTGTATTTGGGGTCCCCAATAATCGGGTGGCCCGCATGCTGACAATGCACGCGTATTTGATGCGTTCTCCCGGTCACTGGAATCGCTTCCAAAAGAGTGGTTAAAGTTAGCTGTTCAAGAATCCTGAAACGGGTCGCTGAGGGCTTACCAGTCGGATCCACCCGGACAAAACGCTCACCGGACTCCGCGAGGACACGGATCAAAGGAGCCTTAATTTCAGTGATGGCGTCAGGCCACTGCCCCTGAACAAGGGCGTGATAGCGTTTCTCGATACGTTTCTCTTTGAACTGCCCCTGTATGTCCCGTAAAGCCCGCGGATTTTTGCACACGATCAGCACTCCAGAGGTGTCACGGTCCAGCCGGTGAGCCAGTTCTACGTCACGCCAGTTTCGACGAATTTGCCTGATAGCCTCTATCAGCCCGAGTCGGATACCCGTTCCCAGGTGTACAGCCAACCCCGCGGGCTTATTTAAAACCAACAAATTGGCATCCTCATGAAGAATTGACTGCTCAAGAAGCCCAATCAGCCCTGGCGACGGTTTTGGCAGCTCAGGCGAATCGGGTAAATGCAAAGGCGGAATTCGCACCTTGTCGCCGACAGTGAGTCGTGTTTCGGGTTTCGCACGTTTCTTATTAACTCGAACTTCACCGCGCCTGATCAAGCGATAAATGCGGGTCCGTGGAACGCCTTTCAGTTCGCGGAGCAGGAAATTGTCCAAGCGCTGATCCGAAGATTTCTCGGTAACTTGGACCGTGCGAACTGCAATCATATTATCCAAACTTAAAGCTCACCAAGAATCCGATTTTATCCAAGTCTACCTCAAACCCGTCAGTCCGAGATGGTGTACAATTCGCCGCACGCGAAGGACAGGATATTCTCTAGCATGGCATCTTTGAAACACTATCTAAACTCTGTTATTGGCGAGGCGATGGCCGAGGCGACTCAGTCTGAATCCTGCAACGCCAATGTAATTACCTCATCAAAGCCCGGTTTCGGTGACTACCAGGCAAACGGCATCATGAGCGAAGCCAAGCGCCACGGAATGAAGCCCCGCGACTTGGCTGAACAGGTAATCATATCACTCAAGCAAAGCCTTCCAAGTCTGATTGACAGACTTGAAATCGGAGGCCCGGGTTTCATCAATATCTATTTATCAGATAAAGAAATCAAACAACGGGCAACCCGCGCGATACAAGAACCTACCCTGCTTATACCATCCGCTGAAGTTCCAATTAAGGTCGCAGTGGATTACTCGTCACCGAATCTAGCGAAAGAAATGCATGTCGGACACTTGCGCGGAACCATTATCGGGGATGCCATTGTAAGGGTGCTGGAGCGTCGCGGTCACACGGTAATTCGGCAGAATCATGTTGGCGACTGGGGCACCCAATTTGGCATGCTTATTACCTATATGGAGGAAGCGGTAGGAGCCAACAACGATCTGCCTAACGCTCTGTCGGATCTCGAGAGCTTCTATCGTGATGCCAAGAAGCGTTTTGATGATGACCCTGCGTTTGCCGAAAAAGCCAGGCTTAGTGTCGTTAAGTTACAGAACGGTGATAAGGATTACCTCAGCGCTTGGGAAATATTCATAGACGAATCTCTCCGACATTGCGAGACCGTTTACGAGGCGTTGGATGTCACCCTAACTCGGAATGATCTCGACGCAGAAAGCCGATATAACAACGATCTCAGTGTCATCATTGAGGACCTCCAGGGAATGGATTTATTGGCCGAGTCAAAGGGCGCCAAGTGTGTTTTTTTGCCAGAATTCAGCGGAAAAGACGGCGAGCCTTTGCCTTTAATCGTCCAGAAATCAGATGGCGGCTATCTTTATTCGACGACTGACCTCGCCGCAATCCGATTACGACAGAAAATGAAAGTTCAACGAGCTCTGTATGTCGTGGACGCGCGTCAGTCCCTTCATTTTCAACAGGTATTTGCTGTGGCCCGTGCGGCAGGTTTTTCCGATCAGGACTTAAGTCTGGAGCATATATCCTATGGCACGATGATGGGGAAGGACGGTCGTCCCTTTAGAACCCGCTCGGGCGACACAGTCAAGCTGGCCGAACTGCTCGAGGAAGCTAAACAGAGAGCCTATGATTTGGTGACCAAGAAAAACCCAACGCTGCCAGACAGTCAACGACGAGACATAGCGGAGAGAGTCGGAATAGGTGCTGTCAAATACGCCGATCTGTCCAAGAATCGGACCAGCGATTATATTTTTGACTGGAGTACAATGTTGTCGTTCGATGGCAACACCGCACCCTATCTTCTTTACGCGTATGCACGAATAAAAAGTATTCTCAGAAAGGCACCTGAGAAAAGCTACGATGCGATACAAAGCCTGTCAGATCCTGAAGAGCGTGCGCTGTGTTTGAAAATGCTCCAGCTTGGGGAAATAATAGAAGCCGTGGACCGAGACTGCATGCCCAACCAGCTCTGTAACTATCTGTATGAGCTCTCCGGGCTTTTCATGAAATTTTACGAGAACTGCCCTATCCTCAAAGGCGAAGGTTCACAAACGGAATCTCGCCTGGCGCTTTGCCGACTTACTGCCGAAACGCTACAGCAGGGTTTGGAACTCCTTGGGATCACACCACTCGAGCAGATGTAGAGATTGCTCCTAGCTCTGAGCAGCGTTCTCATTAGGTCACGATCATATCACCTGTGTCGATGCAAGTAGGTTGATGTCCCAGCAAGCGACAACGCGAGGGGCTTATATTGCTTTGAGTCTTCCAATCAACTAGACGGTCACTGAATCTGCATGAGAACCTTATTCAACCTTTCCGAAAATCCTCCCGGATCTTTCAACTGCCCTCCTTCGGCAAGACTGGCCTGACCGAAGATGATCTCTACAAGATCTTCGAAACGCTCTTCGTCCTGTTCATCGTTGAGTTTCCCGATCAGACCATGTTTGGGATTGAGTTCAAAGTTGGGGCTCGACTCAGGTACCGACTGGCCCGATGCCTCCATGATTTTTCTCATTTGCGCACCCATATCATCCTTGCCAATTGCGAGGCATGCCGCGGATTCGGTTAGACGGTGAGTCAGTCTGACCTCACTCACACGGTCGCCCAGCACCGTCTTGATTCGGCCAGTAAGGCCTTCCAGGGCTTTTTCGGATTCTTCCTGCGACTTCTTCTCTTCAACATCCTCAAGACTGCCTAGGTCTAACTCACCCCGCACGATATCCTGAAACTGTTTACCATCAAACTCTCTAAGATGACCCATTAACCACTCATCTATGCGGTCATACATCAAAATGACCTCGATGCCTTTCTTTCTGAAAATTTCCAGGTGAGGACTTGTTTTTGCAGCGTTGAGCGAGTCTGCGACCAAATAGTAAATCTTATCCTGTTCACTGCTCATTCGGCTGATGTAGTCTTTCAGACTCTGATCCTGAGAATGGCCCTCACTTTGGGTGGTTGAAAATTGCAATAGACCAGCCACTTTCTCTCGGTTGCCAAAGTCCTCTGCCGGACCTTCCTTGAGTACCTGCCCAAATTGATCCCAGAACGATTGATATTTTTCAGCATCTTTTTTTCGCAACTTGCTGAGCATGTCGAGACATCTTTTGGTCAGGGCGTTTCGCATCTTATCAACGGCTGGGTCTTTTTGCAGAATTTCACGCGATACGTTGAGCGAAATATCGTTAGAATCCACAACTCCTTTGATAAACCGCAGATAAAGGGGTAAGAACTGCTCAGCTTCGTCCATAATAAATACACGTTGAACATAAAGCTTTAAACCCCTCGCCGAATCTCGGTTCCAAAGGTCAAAAGGGGCTCTGCCAGGAATATAAAGAAGACTGGTATATTCCAACTTTCCTTCGACTTTGTTGTGACTCCACTCCAACGGGTCTTCAAAATCGTGGCAGATCGCCTTGTAGAATTCTATATATTCGTCATCTTTCGCTTCTGAGCGCGACTTTGTCCACAGTGCTTTTGCATCATTCACTGCCTCATACTCCGGAGACGGCGGCTCGGAGTCTTCATTATCTTCCTCAGAAGAGTCGTAGTTTTCCTTTAGCATTTTTACAGGCAACGACAAATGCTCCGCATAACGCTTCACGATGCTTTTCAGGCGAAAAGATTCTGCGAACTCAGCTTCCTCTTCTTTCAAGAAAAGTGTGACTGATGTCCCCCTGTCAGCCTTGTTGATTGTTTCAATTGAATATTCGGATTCACCATTAGAACGCCAAAGTGTTGCCGAATCTAGCGGATCGCCAGCCCTTCGGGTCCTAACCTCAACTGTCTCTGCCACGATAAAAGCCGAATAGAACCCAACCCCGAACTGCCCAATTAATTTAGAGTCTTTTCTCTGATCGCCAGTTAATGATTCTAAAAATTGTGCTGTGCCTGATTTGGCAATCGTGCCAAGGTTAGCAATAACTTCTTCACGGGACATACCGATTCCGTTGTCGGAAATCGTGACTGTTTTGGTTTCCTTATCAAAATCTATCTGAATACTGAATTCAGCATCCTGCTCAAGGAGCGAATCGTTTGACAGGGCTTCAAACCGCAGCTTATCGGCGGCATCCGATGCATTCGAAATCAATTCACGCAGAAAGATCTCTTTATTTGAATAAAGAGAATGAATCATCAAATGGAGTAGTTGCTTAGCTTCGGTCTCAAAACCTAAGGTTTCTGCCTTACGCTCAGTGGTCATATCTTGTCTCTCGTCGATTCTGAAGTACAAAAAAACCCGGTTCTCATTGAACCGGGTTATAAGTGGGGTCGACTTCCGCTAGTTCAAGTGGAGGCCTAGTTGAGCAATGGAGGGTAAGACTCATAGAAATCTATAGATTCCTGTTTACGTTGCTCAATGATATTGAATCGCTGCTCGGTGCTTTCGATAAAGGTTAGGTATTGATTGGCCGATTGGCGATCATCCGCGTCACCGGCATCGGCGGCCTGCCGTGCGGCCGATCTAGCCCCATCAAAATCATCCAGTTCCAGGAGCGCCCGCGCTAAAAAGATTAGAGTATCTGAGCGTTCACTCAGGTTACCTTTGTCGACGGCAGCGCGGAATGCCTCGGCAGCGTCATCGTAATTCGCCATAACATAGTGAATATAACCGACACTATCCCAGGCATCCCCACTGTCGGAGATTTCTGCCAATTCTAACGCATGCGGCAGAGCATTCGCGTAATCGCTGGCGATCAAATACATCTGTGAAGCAATCTGCAGATTGTCCTCGTTGACTTCAATAATATTCGATTGCAAACCCTCTTCGATGATCTTTGACCCTGTCAGGGGAATATCCATTCCTGCAAGAGACTGCCCCAAGTTCAGATAACGCGCCTCGTCTTCAATAACCCCGTTTAGATACGCAAGATTCAGCGACTGAACACGCCGATCTTCCATGTCCAAACTCGCGTAGACGGCGTTTAGGTTAAGCCAGTCGGTCTCGTCGTTAAACTTCACAATCATTGTTTTTGTGAGTTCTAGCGCATTTTCGAAATCCTCGAGAACGAAGTAGATTCCGTTCAGATAGGCGTAGTCGTCACGGTCCAGCTCATCGCCTTCTACCAAGGATAAGTTCATGTAGTCCAGCCAGAAAGGCAGGGCCTCTGAATAGAGCTCCTGCTGATAAAAAGCGTAGGACAGCCCTTTGAACACCACCACATCTTCTACTTCCGAGATCTCACGCCAGGCCTGGTAATTTTCAATAGACTTGTTCCAATTCTCTTCAGCCGCGTAAAGCTGGCCCAGCGATCTGAGCGTTCGCAATCTCACATCTACCCTAAGCTCTTCAATAGTCAAGGTTTCTTCAAAGATTCCGATCGCCCCGACGTAGTCTTCCATGCCTAAGTAATAGTTAGTATAGAAGCTCAATAATGTGGACTTCTCAAAATCGTTCATGCGCTCATAGCGTCGCTCTCGCAATTCATCGAGCTGGATCTTAGCTTCTGCAAAATTCGGCTCGTCTTCCGGGTCCTCCGGAGACATGAGTTCCTGAATTTCGGTGATCGCTCGCATGACCTGCTGACTCAGGGTCCCTGAAGTGCGGGCTTCTGGCGGTGCCCTTTGCTCATCTTCCCCAGCAAGCACAAGACTGGAGAGCCCAAAAGGACAAATAAGACTGAAAAGCAGAACCGATACAGTGATTTTGTAGAGCTTTTTCATCCTGCCTTATTCCTCAAGCTGATATCTAAAAAGATATTGCACGCCCGGCACTTCCACGCCCTGCCCATCCACCACCCTAGGCTGAAACTTGAAGCGCGCGGCAGCCCGTATAGATGATCTATCGAATATACTCGCCGGCTCAGCATCCACAACATTGATGGTGTCTTCAACAACATTGCCCATTCCGTCCACAGTAAATGAAACAAGGCACCACCCCTGGATGCCGCGCTGCGCGGCTCGTGTAGGATACTGAGGAGCTATGGCTACCAGTGGTAGGTAGTCTCCGTCAGTAGCAGAGATCGAAGCGTTATCAAGTGACAGATTGGTGTCGATATCAACAGACGCTCGCTCGATATTCAGAGAAGGGCCTGAATCTAAGTTAATCTGTTTTTCCGGTGTATCAGGTGTGTCCTGAACGACCTCTTCGATCAGTTCAGGTTTGTCGATTTCCTCAATAACCTCCAACTCAATGTCGGGCATCGTGGCGTCAACGATTTTAACCACGTTGACCCGCTGATCGAAACGCTCACCAGTCGCGATCAGGGCTTGCATAAAATAAAACAAACCAAGCGTAATGCCGGTGGCCATTGCCATTGAAACCAACCATCTTGCAAAGATCATGTTAAGCCTCCGCCGAGATACTGACATCCTCGATATTGGCCTCTCGTGCCGCTTCGAGTATCAGCATCACCTGTTCATTGTTCGCGTTCTGGTCAGCCTGAATTATCACTGAAGAATTAGGCGCGTCAGCCAGCCTCAGCTCAAAACGAGACCGAATAAACCTGGGGTCTATCTGGTCTCCATCGATCCATATATCACCTGCCTGCCCGACAGCGATGAGGATCATATCCCCCGACGTGTCGTCAGCAGTAGACGCTTCAGGCTTGCTTACTTCAATCCCAGCCTCAGTTACGAATACAGAAGTAACGATGAAAAAAATCAAAAGAATAAAGACCACGTCCAGCATCGGAGTGAGATCAATCTCACCCGCTTCTTCCTGATCTTTCTTCTTCATTAAACCTGATTTCATGTTGTTGACCTATGCCCGTCTGAATAATTTACTGGTTAATCGGAAGGAAGTCTTCCAGTAACTCAAGATCCCTGTCGATGGTAGATTTCAGATAATTGAAGGCAAAGATGCCGGAAATGGCACCAACCATTCCGGCCATCGTTGGTATGGTGGCCTTAGAAACTCCCCCGGCCATGGATTTCGCATCTCCTCCTCCACTAAAAGACATAACAAAGAAGACTTCTATCATGCCTGTCACTGTTCCGATCAATCCTAGTAAAGGACAGATCGTGACTAGAACTTCGATAATCGGAAGGGTGTTCCGAACATCAAGCGAAATTCTGGATATCATCATGTTGCGAATCTGATGGGCACTCCAGGAAGACTTGTCAGCACGCGAATTCCACTCTGCCAACGTATTTTTGACGTTCTTCTTATGTATCGTATTAATATACCAAATGCGCTCAAAAACTAGAGACCATTTGATCAGAAGCAGACCCATGATGATCGTCAGCACGGGCCCACCTCTGTTCATGAACGCTTCAATCGCATCCAGTATATCCAGTATTGCCAGGTACATAGAATGTCCTCTGCTTGACCGGGATGTTAAGAACCGCCTGCTGCACGTTCGGCTTTCTGCGCAATCATGCCTGTGGCCTGCTCCTCAAGGATATGAATGATGTTGTCACTTCGGCTCTTAACGACCGTGTGCATAAAGATTGTTGGGATAGCAACCACAATACCGAGCACTGTTGTCATGAGCGCTTGCGAAATACCGCCGGCCATGATGGTAGGGTCACCCGCACCGTAAACGGTAATTTGCTGGAATACCTGAATCATACCGGTAACCGTTCCCAACAACCCTCCCAGCGGGGCAATCGTAGCAATCATCTTGATCAGCGTGAGCAAGCTCTCCAGGGAAGGTGTTTCCTTCAATATCGCCTCACCGAGTTTCAGTTCCAAGGTTTCTGTATCCGCATTTGGATTCGACTCAGCTACCATCAGAACGCGCCCTAGCGGGTTGTTATTAGACGCCCTATCGCTCTTTAACTGCGAACGGACTTTGACGGAAACTAGGGTCAGCATCAGCAAACGGAAGAATCCTAAAATGATGCCTATAACGCCCACTCCAATGATAATGAACCCAATGACACCGGCATTTGCCTCTACTTGTTCCGATGCACTTGGGAAGTTCACCAAGTTAGCCATGACCTGACCGCCAACTCCACCGGTGGGATCGATACCGGCCCTGGTAAAGCCGCTCGTGGAAGCAGTCAGGTCATTGGCTGCACTCAGCACATCAGAACCTGGCTGGCGCGGCAAAACCTGCAAATGACCGACCTCTCCTTGATAGCTCAGATACTCACCGTCTGAAATCGCGTTGAATAAACCAATACGAGTCACCGAGCGATTGGACGTTTCACCGCTTGGCAGGGCCACTTCCCCGTTGTAGGTTACGACACGGCCTGATTCGGTTACTTCTTGGTGCATGAAGTACCAGAAGCGCTCCATCTCAGAGATGTTGAGCTGCTCAATTGAGCTGCCAGCGCGCTCGATAATGACCTCTAGCTCATCGGTTCTGCCCGGATACTGTGCACTGATCAGCGAGTCCTGAAAATTACTCAGAAAATCACCGGCCACGCCTTGAAGGGTTCCGAACAATTCGTTCAAATCGCCTCGTCGATTTCTGAGGATCTCACGCTTATCCGCAATGACCACCTCGTTAGCTTCAAACTGGTCGCTAAGCTGTACTTGCACGGACTCCTGTTCGGTTATTCTGCCTTCGGTGATTTCAAGGATTTCTGTCTGCCGTGCAGTGTTCTGCTCGAATTCACGAAGCCGCTGCTGATATTCCTCAGACTCGGCAACTCGATCGTTTTCGACCGCATTCAGCAGTTCGCTCAACGAACCCTGTGCATAGCCTGCGGGAGAGCTTACGACCATCAAAATTGATGCGGCAATCAGGCCTGTAACTTTAATCAACATTTTCATTACTGAGCCTCCGGTGCAGAAACTGGAAGGAAGAGAATACTTGGCGCGTCAAGATTGGAGACCACTCTGGACGCCTGTTGCACTTCTTGTCGAAAACCACCCGCGGGTAACTCTACCCACTGGCGGGCATTGTTGTCCCAGGCGCCAGTAACTTGCCGATCGGTGGTTTGATACATCAACGATACTCGGCCTATGCGGACGACATTTACGTCCCGCTCTACGCCATCTATCTCGATTGTGTCTGGGTAGGTTTCATTGGTGCGACCGAAGGCGGCTTCGGTCTGATACATAACGAGAACCTGACGGAATTTCTCGGCGATAGAAACATCCGGGTTGTCTATGGCGTCACGCGCGAATTGGAGTCGCGCCATCCGCTCTTCCATTCGAAATGGATAATCGAGGGATATGAACTGATCCAGCGCCGACAGCATCTTCTCCATCAGCAACGGAATTTCTCTGGTCACTTCCTCCACACTAGCAATAGATTCATCCAGTGTCGCTATCTGCTCTTCCTGGGCGGCAATTTGGCGCCGATAGCCTGCGTTCAAAACCAGCAAAGACTCAAGGTTGTCGTTAGCCCGCTTAAATTCTTCAAAAGTTGTGCTCGCCTCATTGGCAAGACGGGTAATCTCTTCCTGGGCTACTGCGGATTCAGCGTATTTATTACCGATCACGTCCATAGCCTGATCGAGAATACTGCTGTCGACCAAAATATCCTGGGCTTGCGCAACTCCAACGAGGCTAGACGCGATTAGTACCAAACCAGACATACTCAATCGGTTAGTGTGACGGTTTTTCATGTGCCATCCTATTATTTGTAATTTTAGCTTTGTGTCGAAGCAGGTATACGGGTAGATGCTGCATGAAGCGTATCTGTTCAGACACAGAAACTATTGTTTTTCGTCCTTTCCTTCCTAATTGAACCGCAAGAGATCTCCACGAGCATTCGCATCTCTCCTAGTGCAGTCCTCCTTGAAAATAACCCGGGCAGGATACTAAATTTCTCGATCTGATTTTTCAAATTGAGAAGTATGGTAACCGTCGCGTCGGACAGGCTTTTCAAGATCTGAGCAGACCCTTTCTCATGTCTGATCGTCCCTGAAATGCAGGGCGTTACCCCTGGTCTCGCAGAAAGACTATCACACTAGCCTGCGAATTTAGAACCTTTTACCGGATAAAATTATTGACTAGAAATGTCGCCCAAAGATGCCGGATCTACCCACAAACCGACCCAAGTCAAGGGGCCGTCCACCCGGTAATCTCAGAAAGCCCAGAACCAATATCAGCAAGGCTTCGCACGGTTTTCACACCCGCGTCATTAAGGGCGGCAAATTTCTCATCGGCTGTCCCTTTACCTCCCGAAATGATCGCACCGGCGTGCCCCATCCGTTTCCCCGGCGGCGCTGTAACACCTGCAATATAAGCGACCACTGGCTTGGTGACGTGCTGCTTGATGAATGCGGCTGCCTCTTCTTCTGCCGTGCCACCTATTTCTCCAATCATCACGATCGCTTCCGTCGCCAGATCCGACTCGAACATTCCCAAAATGTCTATAAAATTTGAACCCGGTATGGGATCCCCACCGATGCCAACGCAGGAAGACTGACCAAAACCATGATCTGTCGTCTGCTTAACAGCTTCGTAGGTCAACGTCCCCGATCGGGAGACGATACCTACCTTACCTGGCAAATGAATATGACCGGGCATGATGCCGATCTTACACTCACCCGGCGTGATCACCCCCGGACAGTTCGGACCAATAAGCCGTATGCCTAGCTGGTCACATTTTTCCTTGGCAACAAGCATGTCCAGCGTGGGAATACCCTCCGTGATACACACTATTAGCTTAATACCAGCATCGGCTGCTTCTAGTATTGAATCTTTACAAAAAGGAGCCGGCACATAAATAACAGAGGCATCGGCTTCCGTCGCTTCAAATGCCTCTTGAACCGTGTTGAAAACCGGGAGAGCCAAATGCGTCTGACCGCCCTTCCCAGGGGTTACACCTCCGACCAGTTTAGTGCCATAGGCGATCGCTTGCTCCGAATGAAAAGTACCCTGAGAGCCGGTAAAGCCTTGGCACAAGACTCTTGTATCCTTGTTTACCAGGATGCTCATTTGGAATCTCCTGATGCTGCGGCGACCACTTTCTCAGCAGCGCTCGACAGCGAATCCGCCGCGATAATATTTAATCCACTGTTGGCCAAAACCTCCCGCCCAAGTTCAGCATTGTTACCCTCAAGGCGAACAACCACAGGCACTTGAACTCCGACCTCTTCAACGGCGCCGATGACTCCCTCAGCGATAAGATCACATCGCACAATGCCACCAAAGATATTGACTAGCACGGCTGCGACGTTCTCATCCGAGAGGATAATTTTAAATGCTTCTGAAACCCTTTCACGGGTCGCGCCGCCACCAACATCAAGGAAATTGGCCGGTCTGCCGCCGTGCAGCTGCACAATATCCATGGTACCCATAGCAAGCCCAGCACCGTTGACCATACATCCGATGTTGCCATCCAGCGCGACATAATTAAGCTCCCATTTAGCAGCCTGAGCTTCGCGCTCGTCTTCCTGAGAAGGGTCATGCATAGCCTGGAGTTTTGGCTGCCGATAGAGCGCATTACTGTCGATGTTGATTTTGCCATCCAGGCAGTGCAGATTTCCTTCGCTAGTTATGACCAGAGGGTTTATCTCAAGAAGGGCCAGGTCAAGATCCTGGAACAGGGCAGCGAGCCCCATAAAAAGATGGGTAAACTGCTTAATCTGCTCACCCTGCAATCCCAAACGGAAGGCTAGATCACGCCCCTGATAGGTTTGCGCACCTGTTAGGGGATCAATGCTGGCCTTAAGGATTTTTTCAGGTGTTTCTTCCGCAACTTTTTCAATCTCAACCCCACCCTCAGTCGACGCCATGAATACCACCCGCCGTGTAGCGCGATCCAGAACCGCTCCTAAGTAGAGTTCCTGATCAATATCTGTACACGATTCAACAAGAATCTTGCTGACCGGCTGACCACCCGCGTCCGTTTGGTAGGTCACCAGATTCCTGCCAAGCCACTGCTTCGCGAACGCCGCCGCCTCCTCGGCGGAATTTACCAGTTTGACACCTCCGGCTTTACCCCGCCCGCCCGCATGCACCTGCGCTTTCACTACCCATCGGTCCCCGCCAATATCTGCCGCCGCAGCGGCAGCCTGTTCAGGGGAGTCAACCGCCTGTCCTTTTGACACAGGAAGACCGTATTCAGCGAAAAGCGCTTTCGCCTGATATTCGTGTAGGTTCATCGAATCTCCATACTTGAACTCGCTTCTTCTAGGCTCGGCGCCTTCGATTTCCAATGTGTATCGCGTGACCGAGAGACGCAAGAGCCGCCTCGTGTACCGCTTCTGAAAGCGTGGGATGAGAAAACATCGTCAAACCGAGATCTTCAGCGCTTGCACTGAACTCCATTGCGATCACAACCTGCTGCATCAAATCAGCAGCGCTAGGGCCGATAATATGACAGCCCAGAATTCTGTCCGTCGCCGCATCGGCAATGATTTTTACCATGCCTTCCGAATCGTCAGCTGCAAGCGCTCGGCCGCTGGCGGAAAACGGGAAGACACCCACGTTATAGTCGACGCCGGCCGACTTAAGCTCCTCCTCATTTTTGCCCACCCAGGCAATTTCAGGATGCGTGTAGATTACAGAAGGAACCAATTCATAGTTGACCTGAGCTTTCTTCCCGGCGAGACGCTCAGCAACCATTATCCCCTCCTCCATGCCCTTATGGGCCAGCATAGGACCTCTCACCACATCCCCACAGGCGTAAATCGAGGGGATGGATGTAGCGCACTGATCGTCGACCCGAATGAATCCGCGCTCGTCGAGTTCGATACCGAGCGTCGATTGAAAAAGATCCTGTGTATACGGTTTTCTTCCGACAGCAACGATGAGCTTGTCAAAAGTTGCACTTTGCTTCCCACCACCATCTGTATATTCAACAGTTACCGATTTTTTGGCTTTCCCCCCGCTGAGCTTACTAGCCGTAACCCGGGCGCCCATTTTGATCTGGAGGCCCTGCTTGGTAAAAATCTTCGCAGCTTCTTTGGCAATTTGACGATCGACTGCCGGCAGAAAATCCTCCATCGCCTCAAGAACCACCACGTCAGCGCCTAGGCGGGCCCACACACTACCAAGCTCCAGACCAATAACCCCAGCGCCAATCACGCCGAGTCTTTTCGGCACTTCCTGAAACTCAAGAGCGCCGGTACTATCAACGATCGTGTTCTGATCGATTGGTGCTGGCGGAATCTCAATGGGGACCGACCCAGCAGCAATGATAATGTGCTTGGCTTTCAGTTCCAGCGTTTCACCCCCCGGACCACTCACTTCAATTGTCTCTGGTGAGGTCACCTTTCCTGCGCCGCTATAGGTGTCGACCTTGTTGCCTGAGAGCAAGCCGGCAACACCTGATGTTAGTTGCGTGACCACCTGATCTTTCCGGTCAAGCATTGCAGGCACATCAATTTTTACCGCAGGAACTTTAATCCCGTGAGCCTCAAAATCCTGCCGCGCTTCTATGTATTTGTGAGAGGTGTCCAACAGCGCTTTTGAGGGAATGCAACCAACATTGAGGCAAGTCCCGCCAAATACAGTTTTCTTATCCTTGTTTTGCCACTTTTCGATACACGCTGTACTGAATCCGAGCTGCCCGCAACGGATAGCTGCATGATAGCCTGCAGGCCCAGATCCAATGACAACCACATCATATTCTTTGGTCATAATTTTTCCTGCTTCCCTGCTAATCAAATTTCCAAAATAAGTCTGGTGGGATCTTCGAGTAAATCCTTCACGGTTACCAGAAACTGAACCGCTTCTTTCCCATCGATCATGCGGTGATCATAAGACAGCGCAAGATACATCATCGGCAGCACCCTGACCTCCCCGCTCACAGCCATCGGCCTATCCTGGATTTTATGCATTCCCAAAATCGCAGTTTGGGGCGGATTCAAAATCGGAGTAGATAACAACGATCCGAACACTCCACCATTGGAAACAGTGAAGGTGCCACCTGTCATTTCTTCGATTGCTAGCTTGCCGTCTCTTGCCTTCTCACCGAAGCTTCGTATCTCTTTCTCAATCCCAGCCAGACCCATATTGTCAGCATTCCGCAACACGGGAACCACAAGACCCCGAGGGGAAGACACGGCGACACCGATATCCTGATAACCATGATAAACAATATCGTTACCGTCGATAGAGGCGTTGACCGCAGGAAAACGTTTAAGGGCCTCAATGGAAGCTCGCACGAAAAACGACATAAATCCGAGTCGCACCCCATCATGAGCTTTCTCAAACTCGTCTTTGTATCTTGCGCGAATATCCATTACTGGCTGCATATTCACTTCATTGAAAGTGGTGAGCATAGCCGTAGATTGGGTTGCCGTCAGCAAGCGTTCGGCCACCTTCGCCCTCAGCCTGCTCATAGGTACACGTTCTTCGATCCGACCTTCCGAGCTGATTGAAAGCTGTTGTGCTGGCTCGTTTTCACTAGGCTTATCAGCCGGCGAGCTATGAGCAGAAATGTGATTCAGAACGTCTTCCTTAGTGATGCGACCGTCTTTCCCAGTCCCGGATATTTCACTTACCGCAAGATTATTTTCATCGATTAGCTTTCGTGCAGCTGGAGATAGCGCAGCACTTTCAACACCCTTCGAAGCGCTCACAATTTCATTTGAGCCAATATCAACCTTCGCGGGAGCGTTGACGCTGTCTTCGCTTTTGGTTCCGACCTCAAATTTGGCGATAGACTCGTTACTGGTGATTGTCTCACCAGACACTTTCAGAATCTCTGCCAGGACACCGTCGTCTGGCGCAACAACTTCAATTACGACTTTGTCTGTCTCGATATCCACAAGCAGATCATCCCGTGAAACATTCTCACCAACATTTTTGTACCAGGTGGCGATCGTACCGTCTGGCACTGATTCTGGAAGCTGCGGGGCTTTTATCTCGGTTGTCATGATATTTCCTAACTGAGGGGCTACAGGCCCATTACACTGATTTCAAATGCCAACACCCTAGCTCAAGGCGTCATTGAGAAACTTCTCTTGCTGACTTAAATGCAGAGCCGGGTAGCCTGCCGCAGCAGCAGCAGAAGCTTCTCGCCCCGCATACTCAAGACAAATTTTAGGGAATAAGTTATGAATCGCTCGCCTTAAGTGATGCTGGCTAGAATACCAAGCGCCCTGATTCATCGGCTCTTCCTGACACCATGTTATTTCTTTGATGTTCTTATATTCCAAGAGACAGCTCTCGAAGTCTTCATGCGGAAAGGGATACAACTGCTCCAAGCGAATTATTGCGATATCCTTAATTTCTCGCTTTCGCCGCTCGCTTCTTAGATCGTAGTAAACCTTACCACTGCAGAAGATCAGCTTTCTGACGCTCGCTTTGTCGAGTTCATCAGTTTCATTAATGACAACCTGAAAGCTACCCTCAGCAAGCTCTTCAAGTGTACAGACGGTCTCTTTGTGCCGAAGCAGACTCTTGGGGGACATGACAACCAGTGGCTTCCGAAGCGGACACAAAACTTGCTTGCGCAGCATGTGAAAGACCTGCGACGCCGTAGTTGGTAGGCAGACTTGAATATTGTGTTCTGCCGATAGCTGCAAAAAGCGCTCGAGGCGCGCTGAACTGTGTTCCGGCCCCTGTCCTTCGTATCCATGCGGCAACAACAGGGTCAAACCGCACAGCCTGTTCCATTTCTGCTCCCCGCTGGTGATAAACTGATCAATGACAACCTGTGCCGAATTCGCAAAGTCTCCGAACTGCGCCTCCCAGATTACCAACGCATTTGGCGTGGTGGTTGAATATCCATATTCAAACGCCAGCACCGCCTCTTCAGAGAGCAAGGAATCATAAATCGCAAAGTCGTTCTGGCCTTTCGCAAGTTCCTCAAGAGGGATGTAAGCATTTCCGGTCTTTGTATCATGTATCACTGCATGCCGATGAGAAAACGTACCACGGCCCACATCTTGTCCGGTGATCCTCACTTCATTGCCACTAGTCAAGACACTCGCGTAAGCGAGGGTTTCAGCAAATCCCCAATCGACGGCTGCATCACCGGCGGCCATAGCTGAGCGATCCTGGTATACCTTCTGAACCTGCTTTTGCAGTGATAAGTCCGTAGGAAGCTCAACCAATTTCTTCGCCAGAGCGCGCAGTTGCGCGACTGGCATAGACGTGTTGTAGTGAGGACTCCAGTCGTGACCAAGATAAGGGCTCCAGTCGACAAATAGCTCAACAGAAGGCTCTTTGACTAGACTCTTCACGACGTGCTGCCCGGTATCGAGTTCTTTTCGGAAATTCGCGCTCAGTGCGTTTGCTTCGCTTTCAGAGAGTATTCCCTGAGCGATAAGACTTTCTGCATACAAGGCCCGAGTGGAACGGTGCTGTTTGATCGCCGCATACATGAGTGGCTGCGTACCGGAAGGCTCGTCTGTTTCATTGTGCCCCCGCCTTCGATAGCACACCAAATCTATCACCACATCTTTCTTAAAGGTGTAACGAAAATCTAGCGCCAGCTGCGTTACGAACAGGACGGCCTCCGGATCATCCGCATTGACGTGGAATATCGGAGCTTGAACCATTTTCGCCACATCGGTAGCGTATTCTGTCGAGCGTGCATCATCCTGACGACTGGTCGTAAACCCGACCTGATTATTCACAATGATGTGAACCGTACCGCCGGTAGAGTAAGCGCGTGTATTGGACATCTGGAAAGTTTCCATTACCACACCCTGCCCCGCGAACGCAGCATCTCCATGGCAGATTACGGGAACCACCAGATCGCCGGAGTCATCATTCCTTCTGGACTGTCGGGCTCTTACTGAGCCTTCTACGACAGGTGCCACAATTTCCAGATGGGAAGGGTTGAATGCCATCGCCATGTGGAGCTCGCCACCCGCCGTCATAATGTTGGACGAAATGCCCTGATGATATTTCACATCACCGGAGCTCTGATATACAGCTCGACCCTCAAATTCATCAAACAGATCCGCTGGATTCTTCCCAAGGATGTTCACCAACACGTTCAGACGACCACGATGGGCCATACCCAGCACGATCTCCTTCGCACCGTATTTTCCCGACCGCTGGACCAGCTCATCCAGAGCAGGAATCAGGCTCTCACCGCCCTCCAGACCGAAACGCTTAGTGCCTGGGTACTTGGAGTCAAGATGCTTTTCAAGGCCTTCTGCTGCTGTCAGACGCTCAAGCAGGTGCCGTTTAACTTCGTTTTCAAAGGTCGGATAGCCGTCATTGCTCTCGATTCTTTGCTGGACCCACTGCTTTTCCTCAAGATTGACGATATGCATGAACTCATAGCCAACTGAACCGCAGTAAATCCTCTCCAGCGTATCCACCATCTCTCTCAGAGTTGCCTTTTGCTTGCTGACAAACAGCGAACCGGTCTGGAAAACGGTGGAGAAATCGACTGGCGAGAGATCGTGAAATTCAAGCTCAAGATCAGGCACTCTCTCTCGGTGCATGATCCCAAGCGGGTCTAGTTTGGCTTTTTGATGCCCTCTGACTCGGTATGAACTGATCAGCTGCAGAACGTGAACCTGTTTGCTTTCGTGATCCGAATTGACGACCGCTTCATTACTCAGAACCGGCGCATACCGGCTGACTTTACTGAGCGCTTGAAAGTCTCGCCGGATGCTCGCGTGAGAAACATCAGGGTTTGCGTTTTCCATGACCGCAGAGGCAAGGGAATCAAAGAACGTGCGCCACTGCTCGGGAACGGATTCTGGATCCGACAGGTAGTCTTCGTACAGCTCTTCGACGTATTCAGCGTTGGAGCCGGACAGATGGCCCGTGCTCCACATTAATTCCATGATGTTCTCGTGCATCATTGTTGTCCTAAAACCAGCGTTAACCGGCTTTGACTGACGCCCCAGGCATCAGTTCCGCCAATCGTTTTCTCAGGTACCCTGGGAAATTAGCATACTCCTGATATGCCCAATAGCTCGTGTGGGGTTAAGCCCTTTGGGACACACTGCCACACAGTTCATGATCCCTCTGCAGCGAAAAACACTGAACGGATCATCCAAACTTGAAAGTCGCTCTTCAGTCGCTGTGTCTCGACTGTCTGCCAGGAAACGATATGCCTGAAGTAGTCCGGCAGGCCCAACAAACTTGTCAGGGTTCCACCAAAATGAAGGACAATTGGTGCTGCAGCACGCGCAAAGAATGCATTCGTACAGGCCATCGAGCTTCGCTCTGTCTTCAGGAGTCTGCAAACGTTCTGTGGCGGGCGCAGGGGCATCATTGATCAGATAAGGCTGAACCTTTTCGAATTGCTGATAAAAGATGGCCATATCAACCACCAGATCACGGATGACGGGCAAGCCCGGCAGCGGGCGCAGAACCAGTTTGTTTGCGGGACCACCAACAGCCGACAGAGGCGTAATACAGGCAAGCCCATTGGTGCCGTTGATGTTCATCCCGTCTGAACCGCACACGCCTTCTCTACAGGAACGGCGGTATGCCACAGAAGCATCCTGTTCCTTGACTAATGCGAGCACGTCAAGAACCATAAGATCCTTGCCTTCGGGCAGATCCACTTCGTACTCTTGCATACTGGGTTTGGTCTCAACTTCGGGGTTGTATCGGTAGATGCTTACTAACACGGTATCAATAACTCTCTTATCAAATCACACGGCCGTTAACTTACGACGTGTAGCGGTTGTCTAATATGTTCGAACTTTAGGCTGAAACGTTTCGACAGTACGCGGGGTAAAATTCACACCGCGCTTGCCGATCCGCTTGTCTTTGGGAAAATACATGGAATGGCACAGCCAATTTTCATCATCTCGCTCACGGAAATCATCCCGGGCATGCGCTCCGCGACTTTCAGTCCTTCCCTCAGCGGCGATAGCAGTCGCTTCGGCGACCTCGAAGAGATTCTGTAGCTCAAGCGCTTCGATGCGCGCCGTATTGAATGTTGCGCTTTTATCTTCCAGATAAATATTGTCGAGACGCTCTCTCAGAACTTCCAGCTTTTGGACGCCTTCTTTCATAAAGTCACCACTTCGGAAGACGCCAAAATGGTTCTGCATCACCTGCTGCAACTCGGCCCGCAGCGCCGGAATGCTCTCACCGGAAGTCGACTCATTAAGCTTCACGAACCGCTGAGAAGCCTCCTCAATATCGGTCTGAGCCACCTCGCGCTGTTCAACACCTTGTGACAACATTTCTTCAATGTACTTGCCCGCGGCACGACCAAAGACCACGAGGTCTAGAAGGCTGTTTCCGCCCAAACGGTTAGCTCCATGAACGGAAACACAAGCAGCTTCTCCGACAGCAAAGAGTCCCGGGATAATTTCATCCTTGCCATCGTCTGTCTGGGTGAGAGCCTGACCGTGAACATTAGTCGGAATACCGCCCATCATGT
>JASMER010000099.1 GCA_030752195.1 Gammaproteobacteria bacterium | reverse complement strand
AAAGCGTTGAGCCGCCAAAAGAGCTCGGTTATTCTGGGAAGCCCGCCAAGGAATCAAATCGGTGATCTTACCCAGACAAAAATAACGCTTTCATAAGAAGCACGGGCAAGACTAAGAGGGCGGACTGAATCCCCTGTACAGTGGATTGAAAAGAGTTAAGACAACAGGACCATAGCTCAGTTGGTTAGAGCGCTACCTTGACATGGTAGAGGTCGGCGGTTCGAATCCGCCTGGTCCTACCAAAATAGATGTAAGTCATTGATTTCACTGAAATCGTACCAACTACGGTAGACACGAATTACCCACTTTAGGGTATTGATTTACGAGCGACGAGCGTAGGTCTATATGACTACTTTTCGAGAAGTAACAGAGGCTCGGATTGCCTCTAGAGAGCGCTGCGCCGGCTCACTGGGCCGCATTCAATTTCTACTCTCGATACCAGTTTTAATGTGTCCACGCGTCTCTTGGTGCGACTGTCAGCATGAACTTTTATATCCTGAATTTGTCTTAAAAGGCGGGAAAGTAACCAAAGAACCTTAATGTAATAAACCTGACCTACCATGCTATACCTAAAAATAAAAAACAGTATCCGACTTCACAGTCGCCCGCCTCCCTTAAAATGTCGCTTATATCCCACATCCCGGCACCATTTAGGTACCGGACAGGGCAGCATCTCCGCTACTGATGCGGTGATGACTCAATTTCATCTTTAACCACTTTTAATTAATAGGGAGGGATCTCTATGATTCAGGTCAAAAACCTGACGCGCCGGTATGGCGATTTCATCGCCGTGGACGATGTGAGCTTTGAAATCGGCCGCGGTGAGATCGTGGGTCTGCTTGGTCATAACGGCGCCGGCAAGACAACCATCATGAAAATGCTGACCGGCTTTCTCGAACCCACCGGCGGAACCATAAATATCGACGGCCTGCTCATCGGCCGGGACACCACAACCATCCAGTCAAGAATCGGCTACCTTCCGGAAAACTGTCCGATCTGGCCTGAGATGACAGTCATCGATTATCTGGATTATCAGGCCATTCTGCATGGTCTTTCCGACAATCAGCGTAGAAGCGCCATCGCTAGGGCGATCCGCCGCACGGCGCTGAAGGAAAAGGCCACTTCCCCCATCCAGACCCTGTCCAGGGGTTATCGCCAGCGTGTTGGCGTGGCCCAGGCCATCCTCCATAAGCCTGACATCGTCATCCTCGACGAACCCACCAATGGGCTCGACCCAACCCAGATTCGCCAGATGCGAGATCTGATCCGCGAGCTGGCCCAAACCGCAACGGTCGTTGTGTCTACCCACATCCTGCAGGAAGTTCAGGCGGTGTGCGAGCGGGTGCTGATCCTGCGTGCCGGCCGCCTAGCAGTGGATTCGCGGCTTCACGAACTCCAGCGTGACGGTGCTCTGCTGGTGGCGGTGGATGGGGATGGGGAAAGGACCTTGCATGCAGTCGATGGCGTAGAAAAAGTATCCGAGCTGGAGTCCTCTGACGGCCAACGACGTTACCGGGTGCAGGCACAACCAGGAAGTGCACCTCGCGTCGCTCAGGCTGTCATGAACGCTGGACTTGCACTGCACGAGCTCACTCCTGAGCGTCATGACCTGGAAACAGTATTCACCTCGATCAACGAGGAGGTAAATCATGGCTGATCACTTTTCGACCACAAGGTCTGTCGCCCGCAAGGAGTTCCGGGGCTTCTTCGCCACACCCGCGGCCTATCTCTTTCTGGGCGCTTTTCTGGCAGTGACACTTTTCGTCTTCTTCTGGATAGAGACCTTCTTTGCTCGCAACATCGCCGATGTACGCCCTTTGTTCCAGTGGCTGCCGCTACTGTTGATCTTTTTGGTGGCGGCGCTGGTCATGCGGGCCTGGTCGGAAGAGCGCAGGGCCGGCACCCTGGAAAGCCTGCTCACCGCACCGGTCAGTTCACTGCAATTGATACTAGGCAAGTTCGCCGCCGCCCTGGGATTGGTGGCCCTGGCGCTTGCCCTGACCCTGCCACTGCCGGTGACGGTCTCCCTGCTGGGGCCATTGGACTGGGGTCCGGTGGTCGGCGGTTATATCGCAACGCTGTTTCTGGCGGCGGCCTACGTGGCCATCGGCCTCTACATGAGTGGCCGCACCGACAATCCCATCGTCGCCCTGATCCTCACCACCATGGTCTGTGGACTCTTCTATCTGATCGGCTCTAGCACATTGACGAACCTATTCGGCCATGAGATCGGCGGCCTGCTCGCTCTGATCGGTACCGGCACCCGCTTCGAGTCGATCACCCGCGGTGTGCTCGACCTGCGCGATCTTTATTACTATCTCTCTATCGTCGGCGTGTTCCTGACCCTCAACCTGTTCTCACTCGAGCGGCTGCGTTGGGCAGGCAATCCCATCAGCCCGCGGCATCGCCTTTGGGGCTGGGCCGTGGGACTAGCGGCGGCCAATTTCATCGCCGCCAACCTCTGGCTCAATCCCATCAGCTGGGCCCGCGCGGATATTACTGCGGAACAGCAGTACAGCCTCTCCGAAGCCACCGAGAACCAGCTCGCGGCGCTGCAGGAGCCACTGCTGATCCGCGGCTACTTCTCGGCCAAGACCCATCCCCTGCTGGCGCCGCTGGTACCCAGGATCAAGGATCTTCTCGAGGAGTATGCGGTAGCCAGCAATGGCAGCGCCCAGATCGAGATTGTCGATCCCACCCGTGACCGCGAAGCCGAAGAGGAGGCGGCATCGCGTTATGGTATACAGCCGGTCCCCTTCCAGACCGCCGACCGTTACCAGGCGGCCGTGGTCAGCTCCTATTTCGACCTGGTGATCGCTTATGGCGACCAGTATGAAACCCTGGGCTTTCGCGACCTAATCGAGGTAAAGGCGCGGGGTGAGCGAGACCTTGATGTCGTGCTTAAGAACCCGGAATACGCCATCACCCGTGCTATTCGCAAGGTGGCGGGCAGCTACCGTGCCGGCGGCAATCCCTTCGAGTCGCTGCAACACCCGGTGACATTCAAAGGTTATATGTCACCCGACGAGCAGCTGCCGGAAACCTTGCGTGAGCTGCGTAGCGATCTCAACGGACTGCTCGACGATCTAAAAAAACAGGCGGGCAGCAAGCTGAGCGTCCAGTTTGCTGACCCTGACGCAGATGGCAGGAAGCTCGCCGCCGAACTCGAACAGCAGTACGGTTTCGGACCGCAGATCGCCAGCCTGTTCGACCCCGAGCCCTTCTGGTTCTATATGGTGTTGGAAAACGATGGCGAAGCCTTGCAAGTGCCGCTACCAGAGACCTTGGACAAGACGTCCTTGGAGCGTTCCCTGCATGCGGCCTTGCAGCGACTGATCCCCGGAGCGCTGAAGACCGTCGCCCTCATCAAACCCCAGGCCTTCGGTCCAGGCGGTCAACGCTATGGTGACCTAGAGGAAGTGCTCGGCGAAAACGTGCGCATCAAGGAGCACGACCTGAAAAGCGGCCAAGCGCCCGAGGATGCCGACCTGCTGTTGGTGATGGCGCCGAAAGAGCTTGATGAGAAGCAGCGCTTCGCCATCGACCAGTTTCTGATGCAGGGCGGTAGCGTTGTTCTTGCCTCCTCATCCTTCGATGTGCAGGCCAGCGGCACACTGAGTGCCAGCAAGCAGGAATCCGGCCTCGATGAATGGCTCACCCACCAAGGTATCGATATTGATGAGACGATGGTGCTGGATCCGCAAAACGCGGCATTGCCGGTTCCGACTCAGCGTTACATTGGTGGCTTGGCCCTGCCCGAGATCCGCATGCTGCCCTATCCCCATTTCCCGGACCTGCGCGGCGACAACCTGAATCCGGACAATCCCATCACCGCCTCGCTGGGACAATTGACTCTTAATTGGGCCTCACCGATCCAGGTGGACGCGGACAAAAACAAGGAACGCCAGGTTATCGAGCTGCTGCACAGCTCCGAAAACAGCTGGACCTCGGACAGCCTGAACCTGGTGCCCGACTACCGCGCCCATCCGGATACAGGTTTCGCCGTCAGCGGCGAGCGTAAGGCCCACCTGCTGGCCATCGCCATCGAGGGACGCTTCAATTCGTTCTACCAGGGCAAGGAGTCTCCACTGGCCAAAGCGGAGGAAAGCGGTGGTGAGGCATCCTACGAGGGTGGTGAGGACAAGGATGGTTCAGATCAAACGGAGAAAAAAGAGGCTGAGCAAAACATCACCGGAGTGATCGAACGCTCGCCGGATTCGGCGCGTCTTATCTTGGTGTCGAGCAACACTTTCGCCTCCAACGCCGCCATCGACCTTGCATCCCAGGGCATCAATACCCTGTACACCAAACCGCTGGCCTTTTTGCAGAACGCCATCGACTGGTCGTTGGAGGACCGTGGGTTGCTTATGTTGCGCGGTCGCACACAACTGGCTCGCACCCTCGATCCTATGCCAGATGGCGAGCAACAGGTCTGGGAGTGGGGCAACTACGGTCTGGCTTTGCTCGGTCTCCTGGCCATATGGGGCTGGCGCCGCCGGGTAGCGGCTTCTGACGCACAGGGCTACAACGCAGTATTAGCGGAGGTCTGATATGAACAAGACAATCAAAATACTGACTGTCTTGCTTGCCGCCCAGCTGCTGCTGGCGGTGGGAGTCGGCTTGACCGACCGCGGTATTACGGTCACGAATGAGCCCGTCGCACTGGTCAGCTTTGATACGGAAAAGATCGACCGCATCAGCCTGGACGGACCGGAAGATGCTAAAGTGACTCTGTCAAAGAACGACGGCGACTGGGTGTTGCCGGACTTGGGTGAATTCCCAGCCAATAACAACAAGGTGAACCAACTCTTAGAGCGGCTCGAAGCCCTGCGTTCCAACACGCCGTTAGCCACCAGCGCCGGCGCACGAGAGCGTTTCAAGGTGAGCGACGAGCAGTTCGAACGCCGCATCACACTGTCTGAGGGCAACGATGCAGTCGCCAGGCTCTTCCTGGGCAGCTCACCTGGCATACGGCTCATTCACGCCCGCAATGAAGCCAGTGACGCCATCCATGCAGTCAAGATGGCAGAGTTCGATGTGCCTGTAAAAACGTCGGATTGGGAAGATAAGTCCATCCTAACTTTACCGAAAACGCGAATCACTGCCATCAAAGTCAATGGCCTGCACCTCCAGCGTAATACCCTGGCAGCAGACAGCGACAAAGCGAACGACGACTCGAGCCAATCACCGACATGGCAAGCCTACGGACTGGCTGAAGGCAAGCAGCTGGAGACGAGTGCGGTAGACAAATTGGCAGGCCTGCTAGCGGATCTTCGATTCGAGAAGGTAATGGGGCATGAAATCAAGGACGAATACGGTCTGGAAGAACCTGTGCTGGAGCTGTCCCTGACCCCGCGTGGGGGCGAGAGGGTGACATACCGCGTGGGTAAAGCCAAGGACAGGGAGGAGTACACACTAAAGCTCTCCACTCGACCGGAATATTTCCGGCTGGTCAGTTACAAGACCAAGCCGCTGATTGAAGCCGCCAGCCTAGAGGAGCTGACGGAAAGGTCACCGCAGTCGGGCGAAGAAGCAGTGTCATCAAAGAAGCCCCCTGACTCTTGATCATGGTAGGGGCAGGCTGGCTTCGTTGCAGAAGCCGGTCGGACCCTGCGATTTACCCACCTACCTGCCATCGCTCTAACGCGCGACAACCGACCACCCCGATTTCGCCGCGTCGAGGTACCGGAAAAAGGCGAGTTGATCTATGGCTTTGCTCGTGCCAGTCTGGCAACGTCCATGCGTGTCTTGGTGCGGCCAATCGGCCTTGACATGGTAGAGGTCGCCAGTTCGAATCTGGCTGGTCCTACCAAATACGACTGACCCGGCCTTCTGCCGGGTTTTTCGTATTTGGTTCAGCGCTAGCTGGGGGTTCGAAATGGAGGTTGGACAGCGGCGCGAAGCCCGCAGGGATGAAACAGGCTCTAGCCTGTTTCGGGTAATCCGCCTAGTCCTACCAAATGACAAACCCTCGCCATCGGCGG
>JASMER010000098.1 GCA_030752195.1 Gammaproteobacteria bacterium | reverse complement strand
CAGAGTTCTATACTGCCGTTTTCTTCTGAGGTATCCAGCGGGGCAATGTTGACGACGAGGCTAGCGGCTGGATGCGCTACTGTTAGGCTGGACCATAGGTGATCTACGTCGCGGTGCAGCGGCTGCGTTTGGCTGCTGGGACAGTTGCTGTTGCCACTGTAAAGCCCGTTGAAGAATCGATCCCCGAGCATTGCTTGGCTTATCTGAATAACGAAGGGATTGGCCACAATATCGCGAAAGACAAAGGGCGTAAAGGGCGGTGCTCCCAGCATGAGATGGCCGGGCATGCCACCCGCACCGCTCCATTGCTTGGCGTCGTGTAGCAGTTGTGCATCCGCATCCATCCGTTCGCATATCAAGTCAAGGTGATCGTGAGCAACGACATCCTCTATGATGACGTAGCCGTCCGTCTGTAGCGCTTTTACGGCTTGTGCTAATTGGTTTGGAGCAAGTGATCCGAAGGTGTGTTCTTTAACGCTGGGTTTAATCCGCATCGGCGTCACCTCGCAAATGATATGTAGATGCAGCAAGAGTTTGTGCACTGATCGTGCGTTGGTATTGTTTGGGGTCTTTGAAAGATGCTATTTTGGTTTCCGTTTAGCACGCCAGCGCCGCTTGTGACATGATTGACTAATACAAAATTTAGTCAAAATGTAGAAATTACTTGACTTAACGTGCTGAGTGATGTAAGGATTATACTGGTCCAAAGTAGCAAGTGAAACTTCTTTTACTTGCATTGGGCTCAATGTACGAATGACAAGATACGAGTAGCAAGCACACACGGGTGATAAATAAAATCTGGGGGGGACAGAAACGAAATCCGGGATGACCGGGGAAGGAGAGATGCAAGAGAGTGAGTTAGTTGTAAAGCAACCAGTAGGAATCCAATAAGTGTTCCTTTTTCAGTTACATAGATCGATTTCCCACACAACCTTAAGAAAGGGTATCAACAGATGAGAGTACAGTCCAAACTTTCTCTGGCCTTGGCACTGGGTTTGTCCGCTGCGGTCTCCGTTAATGCGCAATTCTTGCACATAGGTGACCCGGATGTCAAACTTCCAGATATGACAAGTGGAGGCAAACCAGCAACGTTGGAGATGTCACCACTGAGTGATATCACCAGTTACGCATTTGACGGCTCAGATTTGGAAATACCGTTCGTGTTGAACGGAAGTGGTGCGACGGTTTGGCTCATCATTTACACCGAGGGCTACGAAGCTCCCTTCACCATCACTGGCGAAGGACCTGGACCATACCAAGATCCAGAGCATGCCGCTCCTGGCTGGCATGTGTTCGGTGGAACTGATGTATTGGTATACAAGTCCGCTGGTGAGCGTTTTGACGAAGGTGAGAATACTATCGTCTGGAACGGCCTTGATATGGAAGGCAATGTTGTTATGCCTGGGTCATACCAGATGTTTCTTGCTGCGTTCGACGATGAGGCAACACCTCACGTAGTGGGTATGGGCAAGCGTCAGTTTGGAGGTAGCACCAACTTCTATATCAACACTGAGCGCGGTGAGATGATCGACTTCTTGGGCATAGCCTCTGACATGGAAAATGACTGGATCACTTCCGGCCTTGATGCATTTGATACGCCGGACTTTCAGTCTGTCATAGACGCATGTGGTGACCGTGAAGGATGCCCAACGGCCATCAAAACAGCTACGCCACTTAATGCCGACTTCACGGAATGGATCGGTAATAACAGAGGTGGTGGTGTTGGCTGGATGTATCGTTTCCAGTATGACTGGGACACCAAGACTGTCACCATGGTAGAAGATTGGGCTGAGGACGCTGGTGCAGTGTCTGGTATTTTAAGCGCTGGAGATATTCTCCCCGGTCGTCAAGATCACTCCGTAACTAACCCTGAGGGCACGGTTATTTACGCTACAGCCGGTGTGTCAGGTACAGTGAGCAAAATTGCCGCATTCTCGGTTGCAGACGGCACACTCTTGGACGAGTGGGACATGTCTGACATGTGGCTTTACGACAATAAGGGCAGTGACCGCTCCAGCGGTCCCGGTACGTTGTCTCGTTTTTATGACGGCACGCCAGACCCTGCAGGTCTGACTATGTCAGGACACCATACGTCCCTAACGGTTCGTATGTCCTATGACGGGGATCTCGTCTATATGAACCGAAATGGTGACGGATATGGTGACTCCAAAACGTTTTCTGAGGGCACGTTTGGTGACTTTGAGTATGGTCACACGGAAGCACCGGCCTTTAAGTACACTGTTTACTCCACCAAGTGGGGTTGGGTCACAAACGTTGAGGCTGGATCGAATACAACGCAGAACGGTTTTGTGTTAGGCGAAGACGGCTCGGGTTTGTTCCACTTCGAGCCGAAAAGTATTCCAACAACGTGGCCGCAGTACAACATGATCGTTGATGGGGACACCGACTGGGACGGTGTTTACATGATGGTTGGTGGTTTTGGCGATGACGCAGTCAACAATGACTTCGTTCCCATACCCGAGGAAGGGTTAGCCATACTTTCGCAGTACCCAGTCGTGCATTTGCCCTACGATCAGAAGCGAGCATTGTTGGGTGACGCCGCGACTGCCGTAGCAGAGTTGGAGGGCGCCGCACTGCCCACTGACTATGCAGTCAGCGATGCGGCTCCTAATCCATTCAACCCTGAGACTTCGATAAACTTTTCGTTGCCTTGGGATGCTCCAATATTGGTTGAAATTTACAACTCACAAGGCCAGAAAGTGCGCACTCTTTTCGACGATCGTATGAATGCGGGAGAATTCCGTATTTCGTGGGACGGACGGGATGATGGCGGTCTTCAGGTTGCTAGCGGGATGTATATGTACCGCGTTCAGGCGCCTAACCTGAACGTCACGAAAAAAGTCACGCTGCTGAAGTAAGTAGCAGTGGATTGTTTGCATGATGAGCCACCGGCGCAAATTCGCGTTGGTGGCTCATCGTTTTAAGAGGAGGATTGATGTTGCTTTGGGTTCGATTCACCCTTGTGGTTTTCATCTGGTGGGCAGTAAATGCTCAGGCAGAAAGGCGTGTATTTAGCAGTTGGCCAACGACGACAAATTACTTGGGGTTTGTTGACTTTGAAAAAGCAATAGACGGTCAGATACACGTATTGGTTGGAGGGCAATATGCGCTTTATCTGGGTGGAGACTTGATTGGTGAGGCTGAGAATGGAGCGGGATTAGTCACCTACGATGTGTCCTTTAAGCGCAAAACCAACAACATCGCTTTGGTTGTGAATGATGAAGGAACGCCAGATACGTACGGATTTTTAATGGCGCTTGAGACCGAAGAAGGTCTGATTGTTGCGTCTTCTAGTGATCGCACCTCCTCTTGGTTTTGGTCGGATTATCCGCTGGAAAACGAAGCGGATGCCAAATGGATGAAGTTGAAGTCCAACAAGTTAGACAGACATACCGAAAACGGGGAAACGGTGTCTTGGAACTCTGTCCAAGAGGGATCCTTACCGTTGGGCTCATTCGCAGAGATTTCCGGCTTGCAAGTAGACAGTGTTAAGAGCATTGCTGGCTACCCAGGAGGTTGCGACGGGGGTGGAAATGGTCTCCAACTGCGCTCCTTTAAAGGCTTGAACTTGGCCTTGGGTTCTTACTCAGGAGACCCCAATCTTGTGGATGGCGATATAAATACCTCTCTCAATTTTAGGCGAGGAGCATCAGCGCTACTACAAAGTACAGAAACAGATTTGGGTAGATTAGTGCCGATAAACAGTGTGCGTGTGTTAACCGAACCGCCATCTCGTGGCTCTTTTGAAGATGTTTCGCTCAAGGGTTACAGCATTTTCCTCAGTAAGGATGGTGTTGATTTTACCGAAGTTGGGTCGGCTAACAACATAGTGAACTTCCAAGAAACAACAGTAGAGTTTGAAACAATCTTTGCTCGCTACGTTCGATTGGTTGTGACGGATTTTTCAACTCGGGAATCGAAACCAAGTGTCGGTGAGATGGAAGTATATGGCGATGGTGTAGATGGTAGTGGCCAATACACATCTTTACCCATTGCACTGGCAAGCGGCGCGCCAGTGAACTTTAGCTCGGTTCATGCATACGGTGAGATTCCAGATCAAACCGATATGGAATTACGCTTTCGGACCGGTAATGATGGAGTGAATTGGGAAGAATGGTCAGCATGGCAACCTGCAAGCGAGTCGGGTTTGAACGTTGCTGAACCACGTGGTTACATTCAGTTTCAGGTCTCAATGGATTCACGCGATGTCTTGGTTTCTCCGAGACTAGACAGCCTGTTGATTGAGTACGATTCCAATACAATACCTGCCAGCAGTGCGCAGTCATGGATAGTCCCGTCACAGGTTCCGATAGGTCAGGATGTCGATTTTACATATAACTTGCAGATTGGGATGGATGGTGTAGAAGGTGAGGGTGTGAGTCACATAGCCATACTTACTCAATGGCCTGCCGTAGTGGATTTCGATGCTATTTCTTTAACTGGACAGGCGCGTGTGGATTCGGATAGATCTTACGTTACAGATGACTCCCTAGTCATACACTTTTCGCCATTTATAGATCAAAGCGTCGAGCTCACAATACCTTTTTCCACCCGTTTACTCTCCGCTAAACATGATTTTTCTTCGTTTCTTTTCTCACCTCAGTCTGAGAATCCACTCAAGACAGATGAGCGTATGGGAGTAAACGAGTTGAGTGGTGAACCGTTTGCATTGACTGTAACAACGGACGACTTCGAGATACCAATTCTCCAGGATGTTGAATCTACGTCTTCGGTTTTTACACCGAACGGAGATAGTGTAAACGACGAAATGGCGTTGCGTTTCACTTTGGGCCGCGTTGAGGGCGTTACCCTCAGATTGGAAATATACACTCTGTCGGGTCGCCGTGTGCATACGGAATCATATGAAAGAGTGGCTTCAGGTCGTCTGTCTTCTTTGGTGCGTTGGGATGGGCGTGACGATGCGGGTTATCTGGTAGCTCCTGGCATGTATTTATATAAACTAGTTGTCGATTTAAATCCGACTGAAAGTGTTTCGGTCGGATCAATTGGCGTAGCGTGGTGAGAGAAATTGCTTAACTGTTACAAGTCAATGACTCGACTACTTGCTCTATGCGTTTCGGCGTTATTTATCACTGTATCGCCTGCCGATGCTCAGTTTCTTTCGCGTGATTTTCGCGACCTTTGGTCCAACGAAGTCTTTGAAAATTACGGGACGGCTGGGTATCGAGATTACGATTTTAACGAAGAAAATAGAAGATTTGATTACTTTGGTGACCTGCTAATCGATGGCGTGGATATCGTCCGTTACAGTGAGATACGGCGTGACTTGCCTGGCATACCAGGAAGTTATGAATCACGCAATGCACGATATGACCGCTTTTTTGATAAATTAGTCATTTCAAATGAAGGTTTTGGACCTTGGTCTACAAGGCTAATAATAGGTGATCATCTCCGTTCCTTCTTCACGCCAATGACACTCAATCTGCCTAAATTTAACGGCATTCGATGGGACGGAGCTTCAAAAAAGAACCGCTTTAGTTTACTTTCCTCGCAGTTAACAGACCGTATTTTTGTGCCTTCTAACACTGACATAGACCAGAATTTTCGAGAACGGCGCATATTTGGGACGTCTATTTTTGCCGGGCATTGGGAGAGCCAAATAGGCAGTATACTTAAAATAGGTAGCACGTACGTTAACACACACAGATATGACGCGGAGGCAAGTGGTAAAGTAAACAATTTGAGAGGTGTGATTCCGCGAGTTATGGAAAACGGGTTGCGCAAAGTCTACGTGTTCATATCCGACGACTCGCCTGAGGAAGATTTAAACGGAGCGTCAATCCACGAATTGACGCTCCAAATCGCAGACCGAGAAGTCCTTCCTGTTCGCGTTAGCCGCATAAACAATTTGTTGCAGCAGCTGCCTGTTACGAAAGACGTTTCTAGTACGGTCCTTTTGAGTCCCAATGAGATAAATTATTTGAGGAAGAATAGGTCGTGGATACGCAG
>JASMER010000097.1 GCA_030752195.1 Gammaproteobacteria bacterium | reverse complement strand
ATGTAGGTGTGAGCGTCTGCACTCAGCTCGGCACCGTAAGCCTCGAAGCTGACGGCTACCGGAGCAAACATGCAGTCGGCTATCGAAAACCGGCCGAACAGGTAGTTACCATTTTCTCCGAAGCGGCGACGGATGCAGCTCCAGATGGCGTCAATGCGCGCAATCTCATTCATCAGTTTATCGGAGGGTTTCAGCCGACAGCTGGCCTTACAGTTCATTGGCCACTCTTCTTTCAGCTGCGGAAATTCGGAATGCATTTCTGCGCTGATAGCGCGCGCGCTGGCTTTACGCTTCGGGCTGACCGGCCAGCCAGATCCTCCGAGAAATTGTTCAGAGATATATTCGCAGATAGCCAGAGAGTCCCAGACCGTAATATCTTTATGAAGTAGAACTGGGACTTTCAAAGAAGGAGAATAAGGCCCAAGCTTTTCGGCAGTATTATCCTGATACAGGGTGATCTGAATTTCTTCAAATTCGATATCGAACATCTTCAGAAGCAGCCACGGGCAAAGAGACCAGGAAGAGTAGTTTTTATTGCCAATGACGAGTCGGACATCTTTCATCAGTGTATCTCCAATTGCATACCGGATTTGTGCGTTTCAATCTTCTCTGGAGTCGGTAAGCAATCGCTGACTGGTATCAACCAGATGAACAATTACCCGTCGATCAAAGAAATCGGTTTCTACGCTCTGTGTATCATGCAGAGGTCTGGATTCGCCGTAGGCAACGGTAGTGATGACTTCACTGTCTAGACCCAGGCCCTCAACGAATGACTTGACGCTGGCGGTTCTGGATTCTGACAATCTCAGGTTGGCATCGGCATCTCCGTTCCGATCGGCGTACCCGCTGATTTCGATGGCGCCCGTTGGCAGTTGCTCAGCGATCGCGGCGAGCGCGGTGAGCTGTGCCTGATAGTGCGCTTCTATGGTGCTGGATCCGGTGCGGAAGTGCAGCGATATCGATGAATCTTTAAACAGGTCCGCGTCAGGCGAGCTGCTCAGAAAGGCGGGCAGGACCTGAGCAGGAGTATCCTGGAGTCTTGCCAGTTCAGCTTGTGCCTCCCGGGTTTCCCGCTGCAGACTGGCGAGTCGGGCCCGGGCCTCACCGGCTTCAAGTTGAAGTGAGGCCCACGCTGCCTCAATGTCCCGGTATTCGCGCTTGGTAATCCAGCCGTCGCCTACAAAAATGCCGAGGGCGGCACCGATTACTGCGCCGGGTGGGCCGCCGGCTGCGGCCCCGATGAGGGCTCCGCTCATCAGACCCAGGGTTTCCTCCTTCTCGGGGATCTGACGACGGTTGGACTCTGCGTTGGCGGCGGATGACAGCGTGCCGGCAAGCACGGTCACGGCGAGGATGGCGGCGAGGGGTGCTGGATGATGCTTCATGGTAGAAATCCTCAGTTGTTGGTGGTTCGTGCTGTGAACCGGGAACAAATCCGAGTGTTACAGCGTGTCAGCACGGCCTACAGCAAGTAGGTTAGATACGCAGCGCTGCTGAATTCGGTGAGCGTATTAAACAAAAGCTTTATTACCAGCCGGAGGAGGTTTTGAGGCCATGTGGTGATTAAATATGGCAGAATGATGGCAAAGCGGTCGAAGGCAGAACCAGCGCTCTGTTTATGGGGTCGAATACAGTATAGTCACCGCCGAAGCGACTGAATTTGACGTAAAAGTCTGCCAGTATCGATTGGGGCATCTGACAAGCCAGAAGGTTTTGGAATCAAAATGAGCCGAAGAATAGCTATCGTTGAAGATGAAGCGGCGATACGCGAAAACTATGCTGATGTGCTGCGCAAGCAGGGTTATGAAGTCCAGACATATGCCAACCGGAAAGACGCGATGGCGGCGTTCGACATTCGCCTGCCCAATCTGGCGATCATTGATATTGGGTTGGAAAATGAAATCGACGGAGGTTTTATGCTGTGTCAGGCCTTGCGCTCAATGTCCGACACGCTGCCGATCATTTTCCTGACCGCTCGTGACAACGATTTCGATACTGTTTCCGGGCTGCGCATGGGCGCGGACGACTATCTCACCAAAGACATCAGCCTGCCGCATCTGACTGCGCGCATTGCGGCGCTGTTTCGCCGGCTTGATGTGATCGATCAGCCAACGTCTCCAGAGAACTTGCTGCTAAGGGGGAAATTGTCTCTCGACATTGGCCGGCTCACCGTGCAGTGGGAAGAGCAGCCAGTGCCGTTAACTGTGACAGAATTCTGGATGGTCCATGCGCTGGCTAAATTTCCCGGGCATGTGAAAAGCCGGCAGGTACTGATGCAGGAATCGAAGATTTTTGTGGATGGCAGCACCATTACCTCTCACATCAAACGGATTCGTAGAAAATTTGTTCAGCTGGACGGCGCATTCGACTGTATTGAAACGGTGTACGGTATGGGTTATCGATGGAACACAGAGAAGGCCCCGTCGGAGCAGTGTGCCTGAGCGCACTCAGTCTGCGCCTGCCACCGGTAGCTAGCCCATGTCCCTCGCCTTGAAAAGTCCGTTCGGCATCCGCTCAAAGCTGGTCTTCCTGTCCAGTTTTTTGCTGGTCATCCCCTGGCTGGGCTACCAGTACATTCTTGGCATGGAAGATTACCTACGTCGCGGTCAGGAGCAAACTGTCCTGGGAACTGCTCAGGCGCTGGCTACCGCGCTGAACGAGCGACCTGAACTGTTCAACGAGGGCAGCTACAGCCCGGCTACACGAAGCGAAGATCTGTACGTCTACCCCATCTATTCTCCACTGTCTCTGGTGGATTCTTCTTTGAATGACTGGGGCGCCTATCAGCAGTATGAGGTGCTTCATGATAATCGTGACTTTCTGGCAACCGAATTGACTCCGGCCCGTCTGTACGTGGATGATGAGTCGTTGCGGTTTGAAAGTATGCTGGGTGAGTACAACGGTAATTTGTACGCCTACTTCAAGGTGACCGATGATGCAGTGATCTATCGCGATCAGGATGCTCTGACGGTTTACCGGTCTGATTTTCTGCAAATCTCCATGCTCTCCAAGGAGGGCAATGACATGACACGCTATGTCATTGCGCCCTATCAGGCTGAGCCGGTGTATCCCTTTCGGGTCGAGGAAGACTACTCAAACCCCGTTTACGAAGAGCGGATCATTGGCCAGTGGTACGACACCAGTGACGGCTATGTAGTTGAACTTCGGATACCGATGGAAATGCTCGGTGACCGTCTGGGCTTTGCCGTATTCGACGTTGATGACCCGAAGTCGCGCACGGTGAGCACTGTTGTTGCAACCTACCGAGCGGATGACGCGGAGCGACTTGGCTCTCTGCGTCTGCCGACACCGGAGATTGATCGCATTGTAGCAGGCATGGGTTACAACAATTCCCGGATTCAGATTGTTGATCGTTCCGGCCGGGTCTTGCTTACGGCCGGAGATATTCAGTCCGCCACGGGCATTAGGCTGGCGTCGGTGGCAGACGGTGAGAAGGTGAATAAGTACTGGCTGTTTTTGCAGAATAAGATTCTTGACCCGCTGTATTATCAGATCCTGACTAAGCCAAGTAATGATTTTATTGATGAGCTGTATTCAGAAGTTACACGGGAAGGTGCGCACATCAGCTCCGCCTTGAGAGGTGCCCCTCTGACTCAGTTCCGCAATCTGTCCGACTCTCAGACCAGGTTGCTCGAGGCGGCTCATCCGATCATGGCAAACAATGAAGTCATGGGCGCAGTAGTCGTTGATCAAAATATGAACGGGCTGCGTACCTTTCGCAACGAAGCCTTGGAACAGTTGTTCAATACGCTTATCGCCGTGATGCTCATCGTGGTTTTGGGGCTGTTTTTCTTTGCTTCACGTATCTCGACGCGGATTCTCGGTCTCAGAAATCAGGCTGAGGCAATCATTGACGACGCTGGTCGGGTTAAGAACACGATTGTACCGTCGCAGAATTCTGATGAGATTGGTGACCTTTCCCGCAGCTTTTCCAGCATTGTTGAGCGTCTTACGCAATACACCAATTATCTGGAAAATATGTCGTCAAGGCTGTCCCATGAGCTTCGCACGCCGGTCACCGTAGTGCGCTCGTCCATCGAAAATCTTGGCCTGTCAGAAAAGAGCGCGGAGTCCGCTGTTTACATTGAGCGCGCCGAAGAAGGCATTAACCGCTTGAATCTGATCCTTACGAATATGAGTGAGGCCACACGACTCGAGCAGATGCTGCAGACATCAGAAAAAGAAAAGATTGATCTGGTAAAGGTTATCAGTGGCTGTGTTGAGGGATATAAACTGGCGTATCCGGACGCAAGCTTTGAGCTTGACGCGCCCGACAGCGTTATCCATGTGGCCGGCGTGCCTGAATACATTGCCCAGCTGCTGGATAAGCTCATCGCCAATGCGGTCGAGTTCACCTATCCGGATCAGCCGATTCTGATTGACTGTCGTTCGCTTCGGGATCACGCGGTAATCAGAGTAAGCAACGCGGGTCCGTTACTGCCGGAAGAAATGAAAGGCCGCTTATTTGATTCGATGATCTCGGTGCGCCCGCAGGAAAAACAGCGCCAGCCGCATCTCGGTATGGGGCTGCACATTGCCCGGTTGATTTCAGATTTTCATGGCGGCCAGATTCGCGCTGAGAACCGGCAGGATCAGGAAGGGGTCATCATTACGGTGGTGATACCGCTGTTTTACAAGTAAGTCGTTCAGCTTTTCTCGTTCTGCGCGGCCCCCCCGGTAAAGTATCTGGGCGCATTCTCCCTGACAACGGGCGAATCAGATGCCCAGGCATGGCAGGTACCCAAAACGATCGGGCGCTTTCCGTGTGGCTGCTTCTCTTCAGCATCGGATTCCTGCTTTCGTTTACTCCTGCTAGGCCAGATGGTCTGCATGGCGACGGTTGCCATGGGGAACAGCAGCTCAGTTAAGTGCGTGCAGCCTTCCGTGCCACCAACCTTCATGCGAATCGCCTTGCGCCAGCCGGGTCCCATTTTGATGCCGATCAGCTTTTTGTAATTGGGCGCAATTGCCGGACACATTTCGAATGGGCTGTGCTCCGTGGCTGCGAAAATGTCCTGGATCACGAAGTTGTCATCGATCGTGACACGCAGCAGCATTTCGTGCATCGGTTCGCCGACCGGCACGGTACCGCGCCACTTGTTAGTAAACTCGTAGGTCTTGGTATCGGTCATGTGTGCTTCGATATCCCAAAGACCGTCTTCCCGCTCGTAGCCGCGGTAATCGATGGCGCGAGTGTGAGCATGTTTTCGGGGTGAAGCGTCTGGAAAGGGCATGTTTTTACCTAACGGCGTTGGCAACTGCTGCAGTGCTAATTGGCGCTGAAGTGCGCGGTTTACCTACTACCGGCCTACGGAAGGGCCTGAGCAGTGGCTCATTATAACGCATTGTGTGATCTCTTTCTGTCAATCGGGCATAATGCCGGCTTCGGACCGATTTGACGACCAGCTGGCTGTCAGCCACGACTTCATAATGCAAGGAATATGTATGACTAATGCAACAGCGCGCCACATTCTGGTGGACACAGAAGCTCAGTGCCTCGAGCTAAAAGAGAAGATTGAAAACGGTGAGGACTTTGCAGACATTGCCAGACAGTTCTCCAGCTGTCCTTCTAAAGCGCAGGGCGGAAACCTGGGTCAGTTCGGGCCCGGCATGATGGTCAAAGAATTCGACGAAGTAGTTTTCAACGCGGAAGTGAATTCACTTCAGGGCCCGGTTAAAACCCAGTTTGGCTATCACCTGCTGGAAGTGACCAGTCGCAGCTAATGCGCTATGCACATCCTGTTTCTCTGTACGGGTAATTCTTGTCGATCACAAATGGCAGAAGGCTGGGCACTCGCCTTAGCGTCGCAGCTTTCTGAGCCCGGTGACATTACCTTTTCCTCGGCCGGGCTAGAAGCACAAGGGCTGAATCCTCGCGCGGTTGCCGCCATGGCACATAACGGCGTCGATATCAGCGCACACACTTCAGATGTTCTAACAGACGAGATGCTGGCAGCTACCGATCTTGTTGTGTCGGTT
>JASMER010000096.1 GCA_030752195.1 Gammaproteobacteria bacterium | reverse complement strand
CACGCCAGGAATCCTGGAATACCCTACCAGGGTTGTCTAGCGCTGCTGACAGACCGTTAATTTTTCATCTTTTTCAGAAGAGGCTAGCTGACGCCCTCGATGCCAGCCAGAGCTAGCAGCGTGAGCAGCATCAACTGCGGGCCCTGATGTGAGTCGATCGGATTGAAGCAATCTCATCGACATAGCAAAATTTCTCTGCGATCTGTCGTCCATGAAGTGTGTCTGTTGTCTGGATTTCTTCTGATTTTCTCCATGAAATTTCTCGTTGGTAGCTTCAAGCTTTTATGTCACGCCTTCCCACCCAAAGATCGCTGGTGTGTGAATGGCGCGATGGCTCGATCAATGATGGATAACACCGTGCTGGCACTAAGTGCCCACGTCAGCAGATTCAACCCAGAAAAAACGATTTCAGCATTCCATTGATTGTCTTCAAGCAATCTTGCAAAGCTGATTAACAAGAGGGGACCGAAATAGAACACACCATTCCATCGCCCCAGAAAGCTCATTCGTAAATTTTTCTGGCGGTAGAGAAAATAAGAATCCAGCACATACTGACTGAAGGCAACCGTTATCAGAATCGGCAAGATCTCAGGGACGAGGTCAGCATACACCGCGCCTGCTAATCCGGAAGTCACGAAAAGGAAATCTGTCGAGTGATCAAAAATCTGACCGCGAGCGGACGCGGTGCCGAGGGACCGTGCTATTTTCCCGTCAAGATAGTCACTGGTAATTGCCGCAAAAAGGCCCAGAGCGAGTGCCCAGGCTGGCAGGAAGTCACTATCAGCTATGGCCCACCCTACCGGCAGGGCCAGCAGTAGGCGAAGCAGGGTGAGCAGATTGGCCATTTACTGTCAGGCAAACAGATCGCGCTGTGCTCGGCGCCAGAAAATCAGACCAATGATTGCGTTGAACAAAATAAAAAAGTTGTGCTGGACAAATCCGAATGCCGCCATCTGACCCTCATTTTCTGGAAATAAAATGACCCAGAAAGTGATCGCCGCGGCTCTCATGGGAGTTGGTACAGCCGCAGCGAAGAAAACCACTGGCAGGTAGGGTAAGAGAGTAAGGAAAGAGGCCTCGACGCCGAACAGGTTTAATGCTGTGGTATAGACTACTATCGCGGCCAGCAGGGCCGGTGATCGGAGCAAAAAGAAAGCGCCATAATGCCAAAGCTTTGCGCGGCGAAAGCCGTGAAGAATTCGCTTTTCCCGAAGCTGATTGTTCGGAAGTAAGGTGCCGTTAAAATACAGCAGCCAGAGAATCAGTAAGATGGTGGCTCCGATACTAATGACTGGCATGATCTGGAAGACTTCCGGGAGTCCGTCG
The DNA here is from genome assembly GCA_030752195.1 of Gammaproteobacteria bacterium. GTDB lineage: Bacteria > Pseudomonadota > Gammaproteobacteria > Pseudomonadales > Pseudohongiellaceae > UBA9145. Next base: position 4,707 of record JASMER010000096.1, on the reverse strand, counting down.
CCACCAAAAATATAGCCCACTGTGGCCCAGACCAGCAGATAGAAAATTTCGCAAAACATAATGAACAGCATGACCGAGCCGACTTCCCAGCCCGGAATTTGATCCCGCTTGTTCAGGTAGTAAGCCATAGCACCCTTACCGATTTGTTCGTTGAATATCGATATGATGTAGGCGCTCGCGCGAATGGGCAAAATGTCCTTATATTTGATATCCGCTAGCAGCCAGTTTAGTGCCCTAGTGACGACAAGCGTGTCAATGAGAAAATAAAAGAGCGAATAGGCCACCATGAGCGTCAGCCACGGACCCCAAGCGACATTTGCAAAGACCTGTGTCATGTATTCGGTCAACGGCATGCTCTCTCTCGCCGCTGCGCCGTTTAATCGAAAGTAAAGATAGACAAAACAAGCGCCGGTGATCAGGAGAAAAATTAGCCTACCTACGGGGCTTTGTTTCTTTTCAGCTGTGGATGGCTCTTGTACAACCTTGTTGGCTGTTGCTTCAGCGGTATTATGGTCACTCATATCAGGACTCGCCTATCAGTATTTTTCTGAGAGTATCTTCAAGAGGGGTCAGGTTGATGCCGATTTTTTCATCAGCGTTTTCAGCCACGAATTCGTTCATGGTGATGACATCGATTACGGTTGGTGTGATACCGCCCCCTTTGAGCGTGCTGGTAATTGCCGCGCCTAATTTGGCTATCAGGATCGGTACGGAGCCGACTTCAACCTCTTTCCCCACCAAGCTTCCAGCTTTTTTGATCAGGTCGCGGTAGGCAATCGGTTCCGGACCCACCAGTTCATGCACTTGACTGTCCGTCACAGGGCTGCAGGCCAGCTTCGTCAGCGCCTGACTGAGGTCATCCGTATCGAGGGGACGCATGCAATATTCCCCGCCGCCCAAGACTTTAGCTTGGCCCCTAGAGACAGCGGTGCGCAGTGAGTTCGCGCCGGCGGTGCCGGGCCCCATCAAAATTGGCGTGCGCAGCACCGTTGCGGGGATACCTGAATTCAAGACCAGCTCCTCGCCTACTCCTTTGGAGCGAAAATAGGCATTGTTCGAGTTGGCGCCGGCGCCGACCACGCTAATAAAAATGATGTGCCCGACATTGCAATCCTGCGCGGCTTTGACAACAGCATCAGTGGCAGCAACGTTGGCGCTGGCATAGTTGGAATGCTTATTTTCAATCAGGATGCCGGCGAGATGAATCAGGCAGTCAGTGCCGACGAGTGTTTGCTTGAGGCTCTCTGGATTATCGTAAGCAATAATAGCTGGACTGATCGAAGCGGATTTAGGGAGGCTGGCGAACGCAGACTCTGAGCGCACTCCGGCGACCGTCTCGATGCCCTCTTTCTCACTCAAGTGGGCCAGCAGGTTGATGCCAACGCTGCTGTTTGCTCCTGTGATGCCTATTTTCATGTGGAATGTTTCCTGTTCTGACGCCATGGGCTGACGTGCCCTGATGTTGCCGATACCTTCATCGCCACTCACGGCGCGGAATTGTATCAGTGTAGCTACGCCACAAACAGAGGCGCCGATCGTTTACTTGCGGTCGGAATTGGAATTACTAGGCTTGGCCGGCGGGGCAAACTGATGTCTGTGCTTCATCCAGAGACTTGCTTGTCTGAAACTTTCCGGCGTCACTGTTGATAATCTGGCTGAGCGCGCCCGCGTTGAATGCTCGTTCCTGCTGTGCAGCAGGAGCCTCGGCATAAAGCGTGGTGCGCATTCTCGCTTGGCGCCCAATCAAGCTGATGGCGGCGGCCATCTCTGCAGGGGGCCATTCCTGGCCGTGCTCAGCGCCCGCTGCGCGGGTGATACTTTCGTTCATCAAACTGCCGCCAAGGTCATTAGCCCCACACTGCAGAGCGAGCATGGCGCCCTCTCGGCCCATTTTCACCCAGGAAGTCTGAATGTTGGAAATAGCGCCATTCAGTGCCAACCGAGGCACTGCATGCATGAGAAGAGCCTCGCGTAGTGTCGGTCCCAGTCTGGATTTCCCTTTTCTGTACATTGGCGCCTCTGCTGCGACATAGGGTAGCGGGACGAATTCAGTAAAGCCTCCGCTTTCATCCTGCAGCTTTCGGATGGCGTGAAGGTGGGCTGCCCAGTGCTTGGGACGATCAACATGCCCGAACATGATGGTCGCGGTGGACTGAAAGCCGACTTCGTGCGCGGTCCGCATGACTTCCAGCCACTGCGCTGTGTTGAGTTTGTCGGCACAGATCTGTTCGCGGATCTCGTCGTGCAGAATCTCTGCTGCAGTGCCGGGTAGGGTGCTGAGTCCTACCATTTTAAGGCGGGATAGGAATTCCTTGAGACTGACTTCGAGAGTCGCTGCGCCCTGCCACACTTCTAGAGGCGAAAAGGCGTGTACGTGAATGTCCGGTGCAGCACGCTTGACCGTAGCCACGATGTCCAGATAGGTCTGACCGGTGTAGTCCGGATGGATTCCTCCCTGCATACACACTTCTGTGGCGCCCCTGTCCCAAGCTTCTCTGGCCCGCCGCGCGATTTCCTGTGCTGAAATGTCGTAGGGTTTCCCTCTCAGGTTTTCACTCATTTTTCCTTTCGAGAAGGCGCAGAACTGGCAGCGAAAGTAGCAAACATTGGTATAATTAATGTTGCGATTCACGACGTAGCTGACAGTCTCGCCACACTGCTGTGCGCGGATCTCATCGGCGGCATGTATTACCGAGCTGAAGTCTGAACCGCGAACTTCAAAGAGCGACTCAATGTCGTCTTCTGTCAGAGCCTCTTGTTGTTGGGCGCGCTCAATAATGCTCGCGATCGGCGCAGACGGACCGGGCTGTTGCTGGCACAATCTGCGTTCAATCGCGGGAATTTCAGCACTGCTGCCGGGCTTCCAAGGGTCCCGTCTGGCAAAACCCATGCTGTCGCTGTGAGACATTGCGACCGGTAAGACAGATCCATCAAGCCATTGAGGTCCTGCTCGGAGATATTCTGGATAGACCGTCAGGCGCTGTTCTAGAAATTTGCCCGCTGCTTTCGTTTCCCGTGCTAGATTATCCAGATGAGGCCAAGGGGCCTCTGGATTCACATGATCCGGTGTCACTGGGGAAACGCCGCCCCAGTCGTTGATTCCTCCGGAGATCAGTTGTGGCAGAACGCCTGGACTCAGGTTAGGGGGCGCTTGAATATTCATTTGGGGTCCGAAGATCAGACGGCTGATGGCGAGTGTCCAAATCAACTCTTCCAGATCTGGCTCCGGTGCCTGCGCCATTTTTGTTTGTGGTTTGGCTCTGAAATTTTGGACGATCACTTCCTGGATGTGACCATACTGCTCATGAAGTCGACGAATCGCCAGCAGAGATTCAATTCGCTCGAGTCGGGTTTCGCCAATACCGATCAGAATGCCAGTGGTGAAGGGCACACTGGCTTTACCGGCGAGTTCGAGCGTTTGCAGGCGAAGCCCAGGATCTTTGTCGGGCGAACCGTAATGGGGCATGCCTTTCTGACACAGTCGGGGTGAAGCGGATTCCAACATGATCCCCATCGACGCACTTACTGCTCTCAGCATATCTATTTCTCTGGCAGTCATATTGCCAGCGTTAATGTGTGGCAACAGTCCGGTCTCTTTCAGCACTTCTTCAGCCACGGCCCTCACATACTCCAGGGTGCTGTCGAAGCCGAGATCAGCGAGGGCTTCGCGGGCGGCTCGATATCGAAGCTCAGGTTTTTCACCTAGAGTGAAAAGCGCTTCCTGGCAGCCCAATTTAGCGCTGGCCTGACACAGGGCGACCACTTTTTCCGTCGACATAAAGGCCTGATTCAGATGCCTTGGGGTCTGGGCGAAGGTGCAGTAGTGGCAAACATCTCGGCACAGTTGGGTTAGGGGCACAAAAACCTTGCGCGAATACGTGACCAGATCGCCGTGATGGCTGTCCCGAAGCCGAGAGGCCATTTTGGCGAGTGACGAGGTATCCGGATTGTCGGCGAGGGCTATTGCTTCGCTTTCGCTTAACCAGTCGCTGCTACTGCTCACTGCTGAGTTCCCAGAGAAAATCGCTTATTATGGATAGGCGGAACAAAGAGTATCAGGGTGGACGACCTGTTGAGAACCCGATTTGCACCGAAAAACAGAATTGCGACAGCCCAAGGCCGCCCAAAACCACTGATTGGGAGAGACCCATGCCCTTTCGTATACTGATCGGAAGCCATTCTTGGCTTCTCGGCATTTGCTTTGCAGGCGGCGTGATTTGCGGAGCGCAGGCCCAGAGCAAGATGCTGTTTGAGAACGCCAGCCTGATTATCGGAGATGGCAGTGTGCTCACTAGCCATGATCTGCTTATTGAAGACGGACTGATTGTCAGTCTGGGCGAGAACTTGCCGTCACCGGACACCGGGCTGGTGGTTGACCTTCAGGGAAAATGGGTGATGCCTGCTCTGATCGATGCCCATGCCCATCTTGGGTTCCAGTCGCGGCAAAGCTGGGGAGCCGATAATTACAATCTGCAAAACCTGGCTGACAACCTCGAGCAATATGCCTACTACGGGTTTGGCGCGGTGTTTTCCGCCGGGAGTGACCCCGCTGAATTAGCGCAGTTGCTCACGGCGATCGTACGCAGGAGAAATAATCTGCCAGAATTTCTTTATGCGGCGGGCATGGCGCCACCCGGCCAGGGACCTAACAATCAGTTTCTTGAGCAGACAGATCAAGTGCAAGCTAGAACCGGATTTCAAGTACTT
>JASMER010000095.1 GCA_030752195.1 Gammaproteobacteria bacterium | reverse complement strand
ACTATGCGCAGATACACCTTAGTCGCACGAGCATTTTTGCGAAGCACAGTCATGTCCTCTACAGTAACCCCGCGATAATCAGCGAGAACTGCAGACAAAGCACTGCTAGCAGCCTGATTGACTTCAGAGACTATTTGTTGCTTGTCTTCCAGTCGTATAGCCACTAGTTAACTCCTTTTCAAATGGCTCATGAAGAGCCGATTCTGACAGCTTTCGCTGCCTCTGAGTTTGGTGATAAGAGCCGGAGATCATCCGGATCGGGTTTCACCATCTGCGTAGGAAATTAAGAAGCCGGTTGCCAACAAGCACCTCTGCTTCACCTACGGTCTTTGATGATCTCGGCTGTTTCGACAAACAGCGAAACCACTCAAAGCCACGGTGCGACGTTTATGACCGAGTCAGTCAATTACGACGCACTCAATTCAATTTGGGTTAGAGTGCCAGCGAGGACTGGTCAATCTGTACACCTGGTCCCATGGTAGAGGAAAGTACTACCTTCTTAATGTAGATACCCTTGGCGGATGATGGCTTAGCCTTTTTCAGATCAGCCAATAGCGCTTCCAGATTAGACTTGATGGCCTCTCCCCCGAAGCCGACTTTCCCGATGCCGCCATGAATGATCCCGTTTTTGTCCGTGCGAAAACGTACTTGACCGGCCTTGGCGTTTTGCACCGCTGATTCCACATCAGGCGTCACTGTTCCAACCTTGGGATTCGGCATGAGGCCTCTGGGTCCGAGCACGGTGCCCAGTTTACCGACCACACGCATGGCGTCGGGGGTCGCGATGACCACATCAAAATCGAGGTTACCGCCCTGAATAGATTCAGCAAGATCGTCGAATCCGACAATATCTGCTCCTGCGGCCTTGGCTTTTTCAGCATTGTCGCCCTGAGCGAATACCGCCACGCGCACGTCTTTACCGGTGCCTGCTGGTAAAGTCGTTGAACCACGGACGACCTGATCAGATTTACGTGGATCCACACCGAGATTCACAGAAACATCAATCGACTCTTTAAACTTGGGAGAGGCAAACTCGGCAATCAGGGACACCGCTTCTTCCACTGAGTAGGTTTTGGCTGAATCCAGTTTTTCAGCTATGGCTTTTTGCTTCTTCGATAATTTACCCATTACTCGACTCCCTCCACTTCCAGCCCGGCACTACGCGCGCTGCCAGCCAGCGACCGAACCGCTGCATCCATATCGGCTGCCGTGAGATCCGACATTTTCTGCGTCGCGATTTCTTCCAGCTGCGCCCTGCTGACTTTGCCGACTTTTTCGGTATTAGGACGACCACTGCCTTTCTTTATCCCTGCCGCTTTACGCAGAAGCACAGAGGCTGGCGGTGTCTTGGTGATAAAAGTAAAGCTGCGATCTGCAAACACAGTGATTACTACTGGGATAGGCAAGCCAGGCTCAGCGCCCTGTGTCTGGGCATTGAACGCCTTGCAAAATTCCATGATGTTTACACCGTGCTGACCCAGAGCAGGGCCAACGGGGGGGCTTGGGTTTGCCTGACCAGCGCCCACCTGTAGCTTAATGTAAGCCAACACTTTCTTAGCCATAAGATTCTCCTTGGGTTCGAGCGCTGAGCCTACAAACGAACGGACTACTACGCGTAGTCACTCCGTATGGATCTCAACTCCCCTTTCCACCCCTTACACGGCCAGATGCTCAGGGATCGATGTCATGGAGCCATCGCGTAATTCACGCTATATGCTTGTCAGCAGGGCCCCTAGCTTTTCTCCACTTGGCCGAACTCAAGTTCGACTGGCGTGGAGCGACCAAAAATCAATACCGCAACTCGCAGGCGGCTCTTCTCGTAATTCACTTCCTCAACAGTCCCGGTGAAGTCGTTGAATGGACCATCAGTAACCCGAACCATCTCACCGGGCTCATAAACCACTTTATGAGTAGGCGTATCCTCACTGTCTTCCATACGCTGCAGAATCTTGCTCGCTTCTGCATCTGTTATGGGCGCAGGCTTTTCCGCCGTACCACCAATAAATCCCATCACCCGCGGTGTCTCTTTAACCAAATGCCAGGTATCGTCATTCAAATCCATATGGACTAGGACATAACCCGGGAAAAACTTCCGCTCACTTTTACGCTTTTGCCCCGCTCGCATCTCCACCACTTCTTCGGTCGGAACCAACACTTCATCGAAGTGCTCTTCCTTGCCCGACAGGGCGATGCGCTCTTTCAAGGCGTGCATAACCTTTTTCTCGTAGCCCGAGTAAGCGTGAACCACATACCAGCGTTTAGCCATTATCTTCCTCTAACCGATCACCGAAGAAACCACGCCGTTCAGCCCCCAATCTAGGAGCCAGAGGATCAACGCCACAATGAAAATGACAATGAGAACTACGATTGTTGTCTGCGTAGTTTCCTGCCTCGTTGGCCAAACCACCTTTCTGATTTCCACCCGGGCGTCGAGACATAGCGTCACAAAAGCCTTACCCCTCGCTGTCTGCGACGCGAGCCACCCTGCTGCGCCTGCAACCACAAGCAAGCCTAGTGTACGGATCAGCAGCGACTCACCCGAAAAATAGGAATTGGCATAAACAGCGGCAGCGATGATAGCGGCTACGGCCGCCCACTTCGCCCAGTCCAGCGTTCCTTCTGCACTTTCGATCTTGTCAGTCATAACTACCTTGTTTCGATTAGTAGGCATTTGGCTGTGCCTACTGTGCCAGTGCTACTGGCAGGCCAGGAGGGAATCGAACCCCCAACCTGCGGTTTTGGAGACCGCTGCTCTGCCAATTGAGCTACTGGCCTTTGATATCGCAAAAAACTCAGGGGCTGCCTCATCAAGCATATGGACTGGCTCATACAATCGACGACTATAGAAAGCAGCCGCGAGCGTTTTCTTAAGCTTGCAATCCCGTTTCTGTCGGCCGTTTAGCAATGCCACAGTAACCCGAATCATTTGCTCTGAGTCGTGAATGCCGGCCCGTCTCGCAAAGACGACTGAGCCAGCGCACCGTCTACCGGTGTGCTGGCTCCGATAATTCACGCGTTCAGATTACTCTATAATCTTGGCGACGACGCCGGCGCCTACAGTGCGACCCCCTTCACGGATCGCAAAGCGCAGACCTTCATCCATCGCAATCGGCGCAATCAGCTCTACCGTCATCTTGATGTTGTCACCAGGCATAACCATCTCAACACCCTCAGGCAGCTCAACATTGCCAGTCACGTCCGTCGTACGGAAGTAAAACTGGGGACGATAGCCCTTGAAGAAGGGCGTGTGGCGACCACCTTCGTCCTTAGACAGAATGTAGACCTCTGCTTCAAACTTGGTGTGAGGCGTAATTGTGCCCGGCGCTGCCAGCACCTGACCACGCTCTACCTCATCCCGCTTGGTACCACGCAGCAATACCCCAACGTTCTCACCAGCGCGACCCTCGTCAAGCAGCTTTCGGAACATCTCAACACCCGTACAGGTAGTCTTCTCAGTATCCTTGATACCGACGATCTCAATCTCTTCACTTACCTTAATGATGCCGCGCTCAACACGACCCGTAACAACAGTGCCTCGACCAGAAATCGAGAAAACATCCTCAATCGGCATCAGAAATGGCTTCTCAACATCACGCTCTGGCTCAGGAATATATTCATCCAAGGTCTCAACCAGCTTCTGAACCGCAGGAGCACCAATATCTGAAGTGTCACCTTCAAGGGCCTTCAACGCAGAACCCACAATAATGGGCGTGTCATCACCAGGAAATTCATACTGATCAAGCAGCTCACGAATCTCCATCTCAACCAGCTCAAGCAGTTCCTCATCGTCAACCATATCCGCTTTGTTCATGAACACAACAATGTAAGGAACGCCAACCTGGCGGGACAGAAGAATGTGCTCTCGAGTCTGGGGCATGGGGCCATCCGCTGCAGAGCAAACCAAAATCGCTCCGTCCATCTGGGCGGCACCCGTAATCATGTTCTTGACGTAGTCAGCGTGCCCCGGACAGTCAACGTGTGCGTAGTGACGATTCGGCGAATCATACTCAACGTGTGAAGTCGCAATCGTAATCCCACGCTCCCGCTCTTCTGGCGCATTATCAATCTCGTCGAAGGCCTTAAGGTCACCCCCATACGCTTCCGCACAAACCTTCGTCAACGCAGCAGTCAGCGTCGTCTTACCATGGTCAACGTGACCAATCGTTCCTACGTTTACGTGAACCTTATTTCTCTCGAATTTTTCCTTTGCCATGCCAGACAGCCTCTATCTTCAAACGTTTGATCAATGTGGGTTAAATCGGTTAATCCTTGCCAAGATCATTTCCTGACTAAGTGTCGTTAGTCATTCCCTGTCTTTTCTTCTCTCCAGTATCGGGCCGAGGTTCATGCAAGCTGTCGCAAAGCTTCTCTCGACGCTATATCCACCTTATCTGCCATATCCCCGTCGGAGCCTCCGTTTCGCCCTCATCGCGGTCAGATCTCCCAATCGGGCTCACCACCAACCGGGCTAGGACTCAGGTCACGCTATCGATTCTGGTGCTCACTCCCGGAGTTGAACCGGGGACCTCTTCATTACCAATGAAGTGCTCTACCGCCTGAGCTAAGCGAGCCAACACGTTACCATCAAGCCCAGCGGTGCGATGAACTTTCTTTCTCTTATTATCACTTTTCCTCTTTCCATCCGTATGAGGGATCGAAAATGGAGCGGGTAGCGGGAATCGAACCCGCGCAACCAGCTTGGAAGGCTGGGGTTCTACCTCTGAACTATACCCGCTAAACTCTTGCTCACCGCTTATGAACGTGCCCGGCCCGATACTCCCGCTCCATGGAAGTCTGCCGCGCGTTCTATTTCCTGACGGTTATTCACATCAGAATCCCGATTAATCAGGTGGTGGAGGGGGGTGGATTCGAACCACCGAAGCTTTCGCGTCAGATTTACAGTCTGATCCCTTTGGCCACTCGGGAACCCCTCCTGAAATATCCCAAGGGTCAAAAATCCCTGGCTCTCCAACTCAGGGGCGGCATTTTATTGGAATTGGGAGGGTTGTGCAATCGTTTGACAGAGATTTTCTACTCGGCTCAAATTCGGCCTTTCTCTTGTTAAATCAAGCCATTCGGGCGTCTCAATACGCCCGTATTGGGGTGATCTGAGCCAGAGCTTTAGCCTTTCTGGCTCCGGATGAATTCGCTCTATTTGAGGGCTGTAACCAAGCACCAAGATTCGATCTCGCAGCGAAACCGCAGCGGTAGCCGAATCAAACCTGCCGAGTACGATAGCATTTTGATCATCACCGCTAGTCACAAGCCCGATATTGGCTGTTATATCGGCAGCTTCCAGACGAGCCGCGAGATCTTCCAGGGTAAGGCGGGCGATCTCAACGGAGGGTGTTGGCGGCAGAAAGACCCGATATCGCCGATCACGGTCGGACTCGCCCGCCGCATAAGCAGCGTCCAGGCCGCGGCGCATCGCCTCAGCCATGAAATCAGCTGCCTCGGCCTCATTCTCAAAACCCGACACCAAGGAGCAAAGACGCCCCGCCTCCGACTCAGCCTGAAGGCTACGCGCGTCAAATTCAGACACCAGCGTTAGACCTGAATTCAGCAAAGCGCTGGGCTCCCGCGCATCAGGCTCGGATAAAGGCCAGCCAAAATTCCAGCCAAGGTGGACCAGATTCAACAGCACGAGGGTGATCACAACGTAGCGCATAGACGCAATTTCATCGATTGTCGCAGGCATATGTAAGGCCATCGAGCACCAGATCCGGCTCGACGGTGAACCCGGGCTCACCCCGCGCACGCAGCGCTCGAGCGATGAGTTCGGCATCGCCACCGCAAAGATATGCGATCGCTTCAGAATCCGCACAGCGCAGCAGGCCTAAGGCTTCGAGAATCAAGGACACTGTGCTATTAAGAACGCCGCCCAGCACGGCTTGCTCTGTCGAAGTGCCGGGACCCGAGAGCGGACTGAAGTTGCGATTGCGCAGCGCAATGCCTGTATTATTTTCCAAAGCCTTCACCGCCAGACTCAACCCAGCAAGGATATACCCTCCTTGGTGTCGACCGTCATCCGCAACGAGATC
>JASMER010000094.1 GCA_030752195.1 Gammaproteobacteria bacterium | reverse complement strand
ACTGGGTTTTTGGTTACTCTACGGAAACTGGAGCTACTTCATGGCCTGGTGGTGGATGCACGTCAAACTGGCGATGGTCGCAATGCTGGTGATCTACCACTTCGTCTGTTGGTGGCACATGGTTCAACTGCGTGACGAACGCAGTGTCCGAGGCCATGTTTTCTTCAGATTTTTCAATGAGTTACCGGTGCTCCTATTGGTGGGTGTCGTGATTCTCATCGTCATCAAACCGACGCTGTAGTGGGGGACGCCAAACCGACAGTGATGTGTTTCTCTGGCCTAGATCCCACCGGGGGAGCCGGCATTCAAGCCGATATCGAGACACTCTTCGCCCTCGGCTGTCACGCCACACCGATAATCACCTCCCTGACCACTCAGAGCACGAAAAATGCGCTGAGCGCCAGAGCTGTTGATGCCGACCTGATGAGGGATCAGGCCCTTACCGTGATAGCCGACATGCCTGTGCACGCGTTCAAGATTGGTCTGGTTAGTGCCATTGAAGGCATTGAGGCCATACATGCTGTGGTCAGTGAACATCCAGACATTCCCGTGGTAGTGGACCCCGTATTCGCCGCAGGCGGCGGCTTTGAGTTTAGCGCGACCGACATCCGCGAAGTGCTGCGCAGTCTGTTAGTCCCCCTGAGCACCGTGTTGACCCCCAACCTTTTTGAGCTGACACGGTTGGTGCCGAACAGCGATTCAGCGGAGTGCGCGGTCACAGAACTTCTGTCCACAGGTTGCCAGTACGTGCTTGTTACCGGAACTCATGACGAGACTGAAGCAGTTGAAAACCGCCTTTACTCGGCGGACGGGAAGGTTTCAAACCAGACATGGCCACGACTGAACGGCTCCTACCACGGCTCAGGCTGCACGCTGGCGGCCGCAATCGCCGGCTATCTGTCACTCGGTATTGGAGTGAAAGACGCCGTCAGGCAGGGACAAGATTTTACCTGGCAATCTTTGAAACACAGCTTCAGCACAGGGTCTGGACAATCTATTCCAGATCGAGCCTGCTGGAACAGGCGAGAACAGTAAGATGACTCGTCACCTACGCGGCATTTACGCCATCTTAAGTGACCCCCCGATGACGTCAGAGCACTTCCTTGCTGCCGTCGAAGGCTCGCTCGCGGGTGGTGTCCAGCTGCTCCAGTACCGCAACAAAGCGGTTGCCGCTCAGCCAGCTGACAGGACGGTAGCGATCGGCTGCGAACTACTCGATTTATGCAAGCAATACCAGGTACCGCTCTTGATCAATGATGACCTTGAGTTCTGCGCTGAAATTGGCGCGCAGGGCGTACACCTCGGCCAGCGAGACGTTGACTGCAGTTATGCTCGCGCACGACTGGGGCCGGAAGCCATCATCGGCATTACCTGCCATGACTCCCTGACACTGGCACAAACCGCTGCATCGGACGGGGCCGATTATGTCGCGTTCGGAAGTTTTTTCCCCTCAGTCACCAAACCGGAGGCCGCGCCGGCGGCGTTAGACACTCTGTCCAAGGCTTGCAAACAACTCAATATTCCGCTGGTTGCGATCGGCGGCATCAATGCGGACAATGGCGGCTCATTGATTGAAGCCGGCGCCAACATGTTGGCTGTAAGTCATGGCCTGTTCGGCGAGCTTGACCAGTCCAACGTTGAAGACATCAGACAACACGTCAAACAACGTGCTGTAAATCTGACCGCTCTGTTTACCAGACATGTCGGCGCCGGCGCGCGAAGCAGCAACATCATCTGAAGGTATCAATATGAAACACGATCGGTCCCAGGCACTTTTCGAACAAGCGCAAAAAGTGATCCCGGGAGGGGTAAATTCGCCGGTACGCGCTTTTAAAAGCGTGGGTGGTAATCCGTTGTTTATCAAGGGTGGCGATGGCGCTTACGTGGTAGACAGCGACGATAACCGCTACGTGGATTATGTCGGCGCTTACGGCCCTCTGATCCTCGGCCATCGCAACCCGGCAGTGGTGGCCGCTCTCAGCAAACAACTGGAAGCAGGTCTGGGCTACGGCGCAACAACTGCCGAAGAAGTGAGCATAGCCGAGAAAATGTGCGCACTAGTACCTTCGCTGGAACAGGTGAGGCTGGTAACATCGGGCACCGAGGCCACCATGAGCGCCATCCGGTTGGCGCGAGGTTTCACCCGTCGTGACCTGATCGTCAAATTTGAAGGCTGCTACCATGGTCACGTGGATGGCCTTCTCGTGAAAGCGGGATCAGGCGCATTGACACTCGGCGAGCCTGATTCGCTTGGGGTGCCAAAATCCTACACCGAACTTACGCACGTCCTGACCTACAACGACAGCGAGGGCGTAAAAAGCTTCTTCAAAGAAATGGGTCAGCAGGTTGCCTGCATGATCGTGGAACCGGTCGCCGGCAACATGAACTGTGTGCCTCCGGTTCCCGGATTTCTAGAAACGCTGAGAGAATGTTGCGATGAATCCGGCAGCGTGCTGATCTTCGATGAAGTCATGACCGGTTTTCGGGTTGGCCTCGGAGGCGCTCAGGCTGTCTACGGTGTGACGCCTGATCTGACGGCTCTGGGTAAAGTTATCGGTGGCGGCCTGCCGGTTGGTGCTTTTGGCGGGCGCAAAGACATTATGGACCATGTTGCGCCTAACGGCGCGGTCTATCAGGCCGGGACGCTGTCAGGTAGCCCGCTGGCCGTTGCAGCTGGACTTGCCATGCTCGACGCTTTGACAGCGCCCGGATTCTATGAAGAGCTGACGGCAACCACAGCGAGCCTGCTTTCGGGTATGCAGGAGCGGGCCGACGCAGCCGGCGTGCCGTTTACCACAAATCAGGTGGGGGGCATGTTTGGATGCTTCCTAAACAGCGCTGAAAAAGTCACCAGCTTGTCAGAGGTGATGACCGGCGATGCAGATGCATTCCAGACGTATTTCCATGTGATGCTGGAAAATGGAATCTACCTAGCCCCTTCAGCTTTCGAAGCCGGATTTGTTTCCAAGGCCCACGGCCCGGAGGAAATTCAGCACACACTTGGCGCTGCGGAAAAAGCATTCCACCGTATCAAAAAATCCGCTTAACAACTGAGAACCAGTCTCCATGAAATATGACGTGTACGGCATCGGAAATGCCCTGGTGGATAAAGAATTCGAAATCGAAGATGACTTTCTGAAGGAATTTTCAATCGAAAAAGGGATGATGACTCTAGTCGATCGCGAACAGCAAGATCGACTGCTGTCTGAACTTACCCAGCGCTACGCCGTAAAGGCCCGCTCCGGTGGCGGGTCTGCGGCAAATACCCTTTATGCCGTCAGCCAGTTTGGCGGCAGTGCATTCTACTCGTGCCGAGTCGCCAACGATGAAACCGGCGATTTTTTCCTGCGGCAGCTGGGTGACCATAATATCCAGACCAACAAAAACCGTCAGCGAGTGGAAGGCGTCAGCGGTAGGTGCATTGTAATGGTGACACCCGATGCTGAGCGAACCATGCATACCTACCTGGGAGTGTCCGACAGCATCTCCATTGCAGAAATGGATTTCGAGGCAGCGTCAAACTGTGAGTACATATATCTTGAGGGGTATCTGGTGACTTCTGACACCGCCCGGTCTGCCATCATTGAAATGAAGGACTTTGCTAAAAGTAACGGCATCAAAACCGCCATGACTTTCTCTGACCCCTCCATGCTCGAGTACTTCAATGACAACGTAAATGAAGTCTTGAGTGATGGCGTGGACCTGCTTTTTTGCAACCTTCAAGAAGCGCAGTTATGGTCAGGTGAAGTAGATCTGGATAAAGCTGTCGAAGCGCTGAAAACAATAGCCAAACAGTTTGCTGTGACGACTGGAGCAGACGGTTCTCTATTATGGGATGGCGAACAGTTAATGAATATCGCGCCACGCCGTGTCCCCGTGGTAGATACGAACGGCGCTGGTGATATGTATTCAGGTGCATTCCTCTACGGGATTACCAACGGCATGGGCTTTGAAGAGGCCGGCTCCCTTGCCAGCATGGCTTCCGCTACCGTCGTCACACAGTATGGCCCAAGGCTCGACCCTAAAGCGCACAAGCAGCTGCTCTCACTGCCTTTATAGGAAGCAGAAACGGTCAGAGGATGGGGCTAAGCACTCATCGGCGGTTTCCCTGATGGCATGGCCCGCAGTCGCGAACAGACATCAACCGAAAATTACTGTTGATGATACGATAACTGGCGAGGGTGCTTGACACTAGCCAGTCAATCCGTCAACGAATTTTTTTACGCCTTCAAACCAGGAGGATTCCTTCGGTGACTGGTGACGTCCCTCCTCTTTCTGAATGGACTGAAACTCTCCCAGAATTTCTCTTTGCCGTGACGTGAGATTTACCGGAGTCTCAACGACCACGCGACATAGCAAGTCACCGGCTCCGCCGCCTCTGATCGACGTCACACCTTTGCCGCGCAATCGAAACAGCTTCCCAGTCTGGGTTTCCTTGGGGATTTTCAGTTTAACCTTACCATCAAGGGTTGGCACTTCCAACTCGCCTCCGAGTGCGGCATCGGCAAAGTTGATCGGAATTTCACAGTGCAGATTGCGCCCTTCACGCTCAAAGATCTCGTGGGGTTTTATGCGCATTTCAACGTACAGATCTCCGGGAGGTCCGCCATGCACGCCGGCCTGCCCCTCTCCGCTCAAGCGAATTCGATCACCGTCATCCACTCCTGCCGGCACTTTGACGGACAGAGTCTTGGTTTCATCAGTGCTGCCGCGCCCGTGGCATATATGACAGGGGTCTGTAATCTGCTTGCCAGCGCCCTGACAGCGCGGGCAGGTCTGTTGCACGGAGAAGAATCCCTGCTGCATACGCACCTGACCATGACCACCGCAAGTCGAACAGTTAACAGGCTCGGTACCGGGAGCGGTGCCGCTTCCATCGCAGTGCTTGCAGGACACGGTGGTCGGTATACGAATCTTAACCGTGGTGCCCCCGACAGCACCCTCAAGATTAAGCTCTAGGTTGTAGCGAAGATCGGCGCCCTGACGCACATGACTGCGACTGCCGCGGCCACCGCGGCCGCCTCCGAAAATATCACCAAAAATGTCACCAAAAATGTCACTGAAATCGGCAGCGCCGGCACTGGTCTGGCCTTCCACGCCGGCATGCCCGAACTGGTCATAGCGACCACGCTTTTCCTTATCCGAAAGCACTTCGAAAGCCTCATTGGCTTCTTTGAATTTCTCTTCCGCTTCTGAATTGTCAGGATTCCGGTCCGGGTGATTTTTCATTGCCACGCGACGGTATGCCTTTTTGATGTCGGCTTCCGACGCGCCACGATCGACGCCGAGTACTTCGTAGTAATCCCGCTTAGACATGTTGCTCGCTATTCAGCTCGTTTAAAATCATTGGTCCAAAGCGCAAAAAACTAAGACATGGCTCAAGGTTCCATGACTTAGTCCATCACAACCGCTAATGCGCCGGCAGCGCGCCAGTCTCGTTACTTTTCTTCTTCCTTCACTTCCTCAAACTCGGCGTCGACCGCCTCTTCACCGGCTTCAGCTCCGGCATCCGCCTCACCGGCGCCTGAAGCTCCGGCTTCTGCGCCTGCTGCGGCCTGCTCCGCGTAAAGTTTTTGAGCGAGGTTGGTGGAGGCGTCAGTCAAATCCTTGGTTTTGGCTTCAATATCATCCTTGTCATCAGACTTCAGTGCCTCCTCGAGCGCGCTGATCGCGCCACTGATGGCCTCTTTTTCTTCCTCGGTTGCCTTGTCGCCTGCTTCCTCGAGCGTCTTTCTAGTGGCATGGATTAGGCCATCTGCCGTGTTACGGACCGAAATCAGCTCCTCGAACTTTTGGTCATCTGCTGAGTGGGCCTCGGCATCTTTGATCATCTGATCGATCTCTTCATCCGACAGTCCGCTCGATGCTTTAATCACGATTGACTGTTCTTTACCGGTCGCTTTGTCCTTGGCAGACACGTTTAGGATGCCGTTGGCATCAAGGTCAAAGGACACTTCAATCTGCGGCATGCCTCGGGGCGCCGGCGGGATGTCCGCCAAATCGAACCTACCGAGTGACTTATTCTCGCCGGCCTGCTTGCGCTCGCCCTGCACCACGTGAATGGTAACGGCTGTCTGATTGTCATCCGCCGTGGAGAAAACCTGACTCTTTTTGGTAGGAATCGTCGTGTTTT
>JASMER010000093.1 GCA_030752195.1 Gammaproteobacteria bacterium | reverse complement strand
ACAGGATAAAAGAATCCGAGAGCGCTGTTTTAGAAATTGAGTAAGCGTTGAGGGAGAACCGAGAGGGACGTAAAAACGTCCTTACCTGTATTTGAGCGCATGGCAGGCGAGGGCAAGGAAACCGGCAAATTACTCGAATTAAGCGCCATAATAGTGCGTTTATGGCGTTTATGCTCCAGAAAAATTCGGTTAACAACACCGATATGGGGCATTAATTGCCTCTCTGGGTACGCCACGCACTAAAATGCTGGAAGATTAGCAGCAAAACAAAAGCTGGCACGGCCCCTGCATTGGTGTCGTTCTATATCGCTAATCGACGTGGTTAGAAGTTTTGAATCAGTGGCCCACTATAGGTCACCATGCAGTAAGCATTGGATGGACGAGGTAGGGAGTAAACCGGCATGAAGTTTGTGACGGCGATAATCAAGCCGTTCAGGCTGGACGACGTGCGAGAAGCGTTGTCTGAGGTAGGCGTAAACGGCATAACAGTGACCGAGGTAAAAGGTTTCGGTCGGCAGAAAGGGCACACTGAACTCTATCGGGGTGCCGAATATGTGGTGGATTTTCTGCCCAAGGTCAAACTGGAAGTGGCGATTGCCGATGATCTACTCGAGCGCACGCTGGAGATCATCGCCGACGCGGCCTCCACGGGTAAGATTGGGGACGGCAAGACATTCGTCACCGACCTGGAACAGGCAATTCGTATCCGTACCGGTGAGACTGGTGAAGGTGCCGTGTAGGGCTTCTGACATGCTGGGAGTTGCCACATTGAATTTGTGTCGCTCGGAGTTTGAGCAGTGATCGAAAGCTACGACAGGATCTTATTCAGGTCCGAGGGTACTGCCGTCCATTTTTCTCTTGCGTTAACTGGTAGTTAATTAGTTTCTCTCCCTTGACGTATGTTACGTAGGCGCCTCTGACCGTAAGAGGCGTTTTTTTTGTATTAAGAAATTATTTGGTGCTAGGCATCGGAAATGGCAGGAGCGGAGGTTGGTCGGTGACTAATGTCCCAAACAGTGCTGGATGACCGCGAGCGCAGCAACCGGCGCCGTCTCTGTGCGCAGCACTCTGGGACCGAGTGTTGTTGGAACGAACGCTGCCTCAACGCTAAGCGCTATCTCTGCTGCGGACAGTCCGCCTTCGGGGCCGATGAGCAGAGCAATGGAGTGGGCAAGTGGTGTGTCGCCCAGGCGTTCGGCGCCCCGGGGGTCGAGGCACAGACGGGTTTCCGCGGATTGTTGTTTCAGCCAGTCGGCCAGATCCAACGGTTCGGCAACGGTCGGTACGTCTAGTCGGCCGCTCTGCTCGGCCGCACTGACGGCAATGCGACGCCAGTGCCTAAGTTTGTTCTTAATCCTTGAGGCCTGCTTGAAGCGCACGTCGCCATACTCACAGTTCACCGGCGTGATAAGGGTCACGCCCAGCTCGACGCTTTTCTGAACCCCATAGTCCATGCGGTCTCCTTTGGACAGCCCGAGACCTAGCTCGAGCCGCATTGCCTGCTGATCCGGCAACAGCGCTGTCCGCTGTTGCTCACCCAGCGTCACCGTCAGCGCGTTTTTCTTGACATCACTGATGACGCCATGGAACTCGCCATAAACGGCATTAAAGAGCGCCACCGCATCACCGGCCTTAAGCCTTAGCACGTTGGCAAGATAATGAGACAGTTCTCTGGACAATTTAAGGTGATTGCCTGAGGCCAGCGGTTCTGGCGAATAAACCCGGGTCAGGCGCATGTATCAGGCATCTCTTTGTTGCAGCTGCAGAGATAGGTTGTTCCAGATCTGGCTCACGCTTTTGGCCAAGTTCATCGAGTAGAAATGAATGCCGGGAGCGCCACCTTCGAGCAGATCGAAACAGAGCTCAGTTACGACGTCGATGCCGAATTGTCTCATTCCATCAGTGTCGCTCCCAAAATCATCCAGCCGGTTGCCAAGCCAGAGGGGAATCTCTGCGCCGCACTTACTGCTGAAACGCTTGAGGTTGGCAAAGTTGGTGATTGGCATCACGCCCGGCACAATGGGAATGTCGATGCCCTGTGACTGACAGTAATCGACAAAGCGGAAGTAGGCATCCACATTGTAAAAATACTGAGTGATTGCCGCATTAGCACCGGCGTCCACTTTCTGTTTGAAATAGGCTACATCGCGGCTGAAAGTTGGCGCCTCCGGATGTGTTTCTGGATAGCAGGCCACTTCGATGTGGAAGTAGTCGCCAGTCTCCTCACGGATAAATTCCACCAGCTCATTTGCGTAGCGGTAGTGGGTGGGCGCGCCGCCACCGGAGGGGATGTCTCCGCGTAGCGCCACCAGTCTTTTGATCCCGGCGCCCCGATAGCTTTGCAGTAGATCACGCACGTCCAATTCATCGGTGCCGGCGAAGGAAATATGCGGGGCCACCTCAGACCCGGCCGTCTGGTATTTCAGCACCAGCTTGCTGGTACCGGCGCGGGTCGAGCCGCCGGCTCCGTAGGTCACTGAAAAGTATTCAGGGCCGAGCGCCGCAAGTTCGGCGTGCACGGCATCCAGCTTGGATTCCCCCTCCGCGGTGCGCGGAGGGTAAAACTCGATGCTAAAAGACGCGTTAGTGGAATCCATGCCGGAGTCAGCTTTGTCGATGTGACTAGTACTTGTAGCTGTCGTTTTTGAACGGGCCGGCTACCGAAACATTGATGTATTCAGCCTGAGTGGATGTCAGCTCAGTCATAACACCGCCGAAGCCGGCAACCATCAGCGCGGCAACTTCTTCGTCGAGGTGCTTCGGCAGCACAGTGACGGAAATGGCGTCTTGCTTGGCGCTGTCATCGAGATCGGCAAATCTGCGGTCGTACAGAAACATTTGCGCCAGCACCTGGTTAGCAAAAGACCCGTCCATGATGCGCGAAGGATGGCCAGTGGCATTACCCAGATTAATCAGGCGCCCTTCAGACAGCAGTATCAGGTAGTTGTCTTTATCTTGACCGTCATCCCGGTAGATCTTATGAACCTGCGGCTTAACTTCTTCCCAAGCCCAGTTATCACGCATGTACTGGGTGTCGATTTCATTGTCGAAGTGGCCGATGTTGCAAATGATCGCGCCGGACTTGACCGCTTCAAGCATATACTTGTCACACACGTTGACGTTACCGGTGGTCGTCACAATCATGTCCATCTTGCCGAGCAGATCGACATGGATGGCGCTGGCTTCGCCAGTGTTTTTGCCGTCCACATAAGGAGACACCACTTCAAAACCGTCCATGCAGGCCTGCATGGCACAGATCGGATCAACCTCGGTAATTTTCACAATCATGCCTTCCTGCCTCAGACTTTGCGCGGAGCCTTTGCCCACATCGCCGTAGCCGATTACCAGCGCTTGCTTGCCGGATAGCAGCATGTCGGTGCCACGCTTGATTCCATCATTCAGACTGTGGCGGCAGCCGTACTTGTTGTCGTTCTTGCTCTTGGTTACCGAGTCATTGACGTTGATTGCAGGGACCTTCAGTGAGCCTTCTTCCACCATTTCCAGCAGACGATGCACGCCGGTAGTGGTTTCCTCAGTTATGCCGTGGATGTTCTCCAGCATTTCCGGGTATTTCTGATGCACCATGGCTGTCAGATCGCCGCCATCGTCAAGAATCATGTTGGCGTTCCAAGGCTCGCCGTTTTTCAGAATGGTCTGCTCGATGCACCACTCGCCTTCCTCTTCAGTCTGTCCCTTCCAGGCATAAACCGCGATCCCTTCCGCGGCGATACAGGCGGCAGCATGATCCTGAGTGGAAAAAATGTTGCAGGACGACCAACGTACCTCGGCGCCCAGCTCAACCAGCGTCTCAATCAGCACGGCGGTCTGAACGGTCATGTGGATGCAGCCGAGAATTCTGGCGTCAGCCAGCGGTTTTTGGTCAGCGTATTTCTTTCTCAGCGACATCAAAGCCGGCATCTCAGCTTCCGCCAGGGTGATCTCTCGACGACCAAAATCAGCCAGACTAATGTCGGCGACCTTATGGTCGTGCAGGCTGGTCACGTTGTTTTGTGCAACTGCAGTACTCATATTGTGCTCCTGAGTGAACTCTTAATGATGAAAAGTGATTAAAGTCCGGCGTCGACGCGCAGCGCGTCGGCTTTGTCTGTCTGTTCCCAGGTGAAGTTTGGCTCTTCCCGGCCAAAGTGCCCGTAGGCTGCCGTTTCGCGGTAGATCGGTCGTAGTAAATCCAGCATACGTATTAAACCCCGTGGCTTCAGTTCGAAGTGCTGGCGTACCATATCAACAATTCTGTTGTCGGCGAGCTTGCCGGTGCCAAAGGTGTCAATGCTGATCGACGTGGGCTCGGCCACACCGATGGCGTAGGACAGCTGAAGCTCGCAGCGCTCCGCGATGCCGGCTGCGACCAGATTTTTAGCCACGTAGCGCGCCAGATAGGCTGCCGAGCGATCCACTTTTGACGGGTCCTTTCCGGAGAAGGCGCCGCCGCCGTGGCGCGCCATGCCGCCATAAGTATCGACGATGATCTTGCGGCCGGTGAGGCCACAGTCGCCATGTGGACCACCGATGACAAACCGGCCTGTTGGGTTAATTAGGTATTTGGTGCTTGCATCACACCAGGCCGCTGGTAGAACCGGCTTGATGATTTCCTCCATCACCGCTTCGTGCAGATCACTAGGGGCGATGCTCTCCTTGTGCTGGGTAGAAAGTACCACGGCATCGATTCCTACCGGCTTGCCGCCTTCGTACCGAAAGCTAAGCTGGCTTTTGGCATCTGGCTCAAGCCAGTCCAGCTTGCCGCTTTTGCGCACTTCCGACTGCTTTTTGACCAACAGATGCGAGTAATAGATGGGTGCTGGCATCAGCACGTCAGTCTCATTGGTGGCATAACCGAACATCAGACCCTGATCGCCGGCTCCCTGCTCGTGATTCTCAGATTCGTCTACGCCCATCGCGATATCGGGCGACTGCCTTCCGATGGCATTCACCACCGCACAGGTGTTGCTGTCGAATCCGCTCTCCGAGTGGTTGTAGCCTATGTCGTCCACTACGTCGCGCACCAGGCTTTCAACGTCCACATTGGCATCGGTGGTGATCTCTCCTGCCACCATAACCATGCCGGTTTTGACCAGAGTTTCGCAGGCGACACGTGAACGCTTGTCCTGTGCCAAGAGCGCATCGAGGATGGCATCCGAAATCTGATCGGCCATCTTGTCAGGGTGTCCCTCTGATACAGACTCAGACGTGAATAAATGCGGTTCTGCCATTATGGTTTCCTTTTTTCCTAGAGTGTTGCTCTTACGTTTTATTAAGTGCCGTGGGTTTCTTTTTGAAAAACACGAATTTGTATCTGAAATCCATTGCGTAAACTCAGAAAGGAGCTCTGTCCTATCTTCAGATTGGCTTTCAGTGCCCAGTGGTTGAGATCATTTTCTTCAAAGCCCAGCCAAAGATCGCCGCAGGTGTCGCGCACCCAGTCCTGATCGTGAGGGCTGAGTTCAACCAAGAGCAAGTAGCCATTCTCCCGAAGCAGCTCGGCGCAGTCCCGGAAGGTTCTGGCCGGCGAAGAAATATGATGGAGAACCATATCGAAGACAATAAGATCGCTGCTTACCTGCTCCTTTCTGGCAATGGAGGTGTCTCCAAGGATAAGCTTTACGCTTTCAGCACCGCTGGCCTTAATTGCTTGCCGGGAGCGCTCTAGCATGTCGCTTGAATTATCCAGGGCGGTCAGGTCGCTGAATTTACCCGCCAGCAGGGTGAGCAGCTGGCCTTCTCCTGGGCCAACTTCCAGCACACTTGCACCCTGCCCCAGTCCTAGTCCATCGATCACGCTGAGCAGAGCGGCATGGTAATCCGCATGCTCGACTATCAGCCCCTGCTTCTCGCGAAACTTCTCCGCATTCTTGTTGAAGAAATTCAGCGACAGCTGCGAGCGTTCAAGCTGAATTTGCTTGATCTTCTTCTTTTGCTCCGGCGGCAGCTCAAACTGATCAATCTGATCGAAAAGCGTAGCCTTGATGTCGCGGCAGTGATCCTCGTCACGGAGAAAATTGCGTCGGTAAAAGATTGAGTTGCCTTCTCGGCGGGTGGTAACTACGTCAGCTGTGGATAGAATCTTCAGGTGATGGCTGAGCGTTGACTGTTTGATCTCCAGAATCCGGCACAGCTCCAGCACGCCGAAGGATTCATTGCGCAGCAGCCGCAAAATCT
>JASMER010000092.1 GCA_030752195.1 Gammaproteobacteria bacterium | reverse complement strand
TAAATGAACGCCTTGCTCAGAACGCTGAGCAACTCCCAGCTGGGGGTAATAGACATGACGCACCAATGCTGAACCGGTTTTCAAAAGCCCAAAGGCAGTTGGTTATATACTTTCAAGTGATTAAGGGGCTGAAGACGCAGCACTGAGGTCTACGACAAATCGGAATGAATCCGCCATTGTGTGCCCATCAGCACCTATGGCAGCCCACGCTACCTCGTACTCCCCGTTCACCAAACCTGCCGCAGGAATGCGGTAAACGGATTCAGGCTCCGATGCCGGGCTAAAGGTAATTTGTGGTTCACTGTCTCCGACCACATAAAGCCTTATCAGGCGAACCGGACCGGTAAATATCAACTCTATTTGCGAGGGGACGGCCTGAACTCGGGAGTCAGCTGCCGGTTTAGATTCCCTCAAGCCTGTATGCGCATGAATGTGCGTTGCGATACCTAGTATGATGAACAGAGTCAGACAAAATTTATCCATGTTCTGATGTATTTTCATTTTCATAATCCCCGCTGCTTGCGCCAACCGCCCGATCCGGATTTTGGGTAATAGACCGGATTCGAAGGAACTCTGCCCGCTGCAGTCTGTAAAAGCCTCGCAATTATCGCATCACTGCTGATGTCAGCCCAGTAAAACCCATGCGCCAGGCTGTGACAAAATGTTGCAGCGCCCGTCTCAATCCCCTTGATCACACCCGCTACCCGACTTAACCGCGCCCTTTCTGTAACTTAGACTGCCAGACCTTGGTGAGCGGCGACATGTTAATTTCGTCAAGCACTGTACCCGCGCGCGAGTTGACTACTGCGAGCACGATGGCCGCCACGTCCGCTGGAAGAATTGCGTGCTCGGCTTCAGGCCCCGGCTCAAAATGCAGCTCATCAAAAAAAGCACTCCGAACCGCGCCCGGATTAATCAGGTTAACCCTCACACCTGCTTTCGCGCATTCGGGCCTTAGCGATTGCGCAAAACCACGGAGACCAAACTTACTGGCACAGTAAACACTGCCTTCTTTGCCGCCCTGGCGAGCAGATTCAGAGCCGATAAATATGAGGTCAGAATACGCATGATGCTGCTTCATAGCCGGCAGACAGTGTTTAGTCACCAGAATATGGCCGAGCAAATTGGTTGCGAGAACTTTTTCGATATCGGCAGCAGAGAGCTGTTCCAGATACCCCATCTTTCCGATACCCGCATTATTGACAAGAATCCTCAAAGGCTGAGCCAATGAGTTTAGCAAGGACGGAAAGACTCTCTGGATTTCGTCTGGGCAGGATAGGTCCAGGCATGTCTTTCTGAAATTGGGATGCTCCAGGCCGGTTTTGGAAAAGTCCCTGGCCAGACCAATCACCTCAAATCCGGCGGCGAGAAATGCCTCACTGCAGGCCAGGCCGATACCTGAGGAGGCTCCGGTGACGATAGCAACCCCTTTGCATTCAGAACTCATGAAGTTTCTCCCTGACTGATTGTCAATGACATGGCTGGTTCGTCTCCAGAGAACACCATCAAGCGCATCGGTAATAACGCGAACGATCGACGTAGCTGAAGAGCCGATCTTCCAGCGCCTCGAGAAGCGCTTCGCCTCCTGCTGCCAGTGACAGCATGCCATCATGCTGAACTGTCTCCCGTGCCAGGAGGTCTTCATCCGGATACAGCTTGACCAGATTTTTGTGAAACTGGGCCGGCAGACGAAACTCTCCAAGACTTACCGAATGCAACTCGTCCGCTGAGAGAACGCTGAATGTTTGGGAGAATAACCGCTCATACTCCGCTTCGACACCAGCTTCTCCGATAACCGGTTCAAATCTGACGGCGATCTTCCAACCAGAGCGCTGGAGCTTCTTCATGGCCTGCAGACGCTTACTTAGGTTCGGCACTTTATGCTCCCACCGCTTCGATGCCGCTTCCGGGGTAAAACTCATGGCGACAACACAGTTGTCGATCGGCTGAAAATCCAGCAGTTGTCGAACTTGTGTGCTTTTGGTTCGAACCTCCAGAATCGATGCAGGTCTGTTGGCAAAAAACGGAATAAAGCTCTCGCAAAAAGCGCTGATCGGCTCCATCGCCAGGCTGTCACAATCGTAACCACTGTAAAACACCGTGCCTTCGTCATGACTCAGAGCTTCAGCGTCGATGCCAGCCATAAAATCTTCATAATTCACGAAAAGTACGTAGTGAGCTGACCGGTACATGCCCTGCAAGAAACAGTAGCGACAATCATAAAGACAGTTCAGCATATGAGAAAAATAGAACCCCCGACCCTGTTCAAAGCCATACCCCTCCGGGGCGGGCAGCACCGTCTTCCCGTGTTTTTTTGCCAGTATCAGAGCAGGCGCTCTTTTCTGAATCCTGAAATTCTGTCCTGCCCGATTAAAGACTTCACCATACCGATCAATCGTAATGACTGGCGTTTCCGATACCCTCGCGATTATCCGCTGGGTCAGCTCATGCTCAGCGATCGCCCGCTCGATGTACACCGCTGAAAACTTCACTCTTCTGTCACCTTGACCGCGCTTTTCAATGATTCCCGAAGAATCTGAGTCAGATCCCGCGCGCTGTGATATCCCGTAGCCAACAGTGCTTCCAATTCACTCTCTCTGTTGAGTGTGACAAATCGCTGGCACAGTCTTCTGATCTGCAGAGCCTGATTCACATTCAAATGTATGCGGTCGGCAATTTCCAGATAGAGCGCCGGATCGGACATTAAGTGCTGCTGTTCATATGCCAGGTTCCGCAAAAGATCGACATGCTGTCGGATTTCATACGACGCCGCACAGAAGATTTCATCAATGACCGCTGTAGTAATCTTCTCGACTCCACCGTGCGGGTTGTCTGATATCAACTTACAACACTGAATCAAATCAAGCATGCCGTAGTTCAACGCCATATCCCAGAAAGCATGGGCCTCCATGTCATAGGCTGCATTCTGCGGATAAGTCAGCTCAGGCTCATCAACCGTAAGGACCTCGCCATAATGGTTGGCCGATAGAACAGGCGTGGGAAACGAGGGCTGTGCACTCACGGCACAACTGATCTTATTGGCGACCATCATCTCGCCAACAGCCAGTTCCCGATGTCCTGCAATACCAATATTCAACCAGGCCGGGGAAACTTGTTGCGACTCCTTTGCAAACTCAGTTCTGGCAAATCTGGCGAAACTATGATTTAGGTTTTTGCGACCCACACCCGTCACTAGCAACCGAATTCCCTGATCCGATTGAAAAACGTTGTTCGTGGCCCTGAGCGGCTTCAGCTGAAAAAAGTTCTTGAGCGGCCCAGCCTCAGCGGGAAGCGCCACCACCAGAGTAACCAGCACTGATTCAGAGCTTATGGGCATTCAGAAGCTGCCTGCAGTAGGCGATTAGTTCAGGATTGTCTCGCTTTTCAGCCCCGCTCATGAGAATGCGGCACTTTTCATGAAGCATGCGTTTGGTCGATAGCTCCTGCTCACTGTTCAGCGTGGACTGCGTCAGCAGTTTAGCCAGTGCTCGGACCCGGAATCGGTCCATACCCCAATATTTCGCTGACAGCTGATCTTCATGGCCTCCATATTTACGTATTAACGGACGTTCAATATACGCCACCTCGTATTGGTGACAAATCCTAAGCCAGAGATCGTAATCCTCGCAGGCGGGCAACTCCTCATCGAAGCCTCCGACACGATCAAAAAGCGCCCGGGACATCATAACCGCTGAGGGCGATATGACGCACCTTGATAGACAATACTCGAAAATCTGACCCCCGTACTTACGGTGCTTCCGCATTGGATTTACCCGAACGCCCCTTCGGATCCAGATTTCATCGCTGTGTATCAGACTGATATGCGGATTGTCCCGCACGCAGGCTAACTGATGATTCAGTTTCTCGGGGAGCCACTCATCATCTGAATCCAAAAATGCGAGCCATTCTCCGGTACTCAGTGATACGCCCGCGTTGCGCGCCGAGCTCACGCCCCGGTTGCCTTGAGTCAACAACTTCACACCCGGATAGTCCCGCTCTACCAGAGCATTCGTTCCATCACTGGAGCCATCATCCACGACGATAATTTCAGCAGCCCCGCGGGTCTGAGCCAGCACAGAGTTCAGCGCTCTCGGCAAAACTGACGCGCGGTTAAAACTCGGGATAATAACTGAGACGCTCAAGGTCATTTTCAGCGGGCAAAAAAATGGGAACCCTTCTGGTTCCCATTATAAGCGGTTCCTCTGGCCGAGCTATTGATACTTCGCCAACTCCTTGCGCGCGATTACTCGACGATGCACTTCGTCCGGCCCGTCGGCAAGGCGCAGGGTTCGCTGACTGGTCCATAGAGCTGCCAGCGGGAAATCTTGCCCGATACCGGCAGCACCGTGCATCTGAATGGCCCGATCAATAACACGCAAGGCCATATTCGGCACAGCCACTTTGATCTGAGAAATCGCGTCTCTTGCCGCCTTGTTGCCTATCGTATCCATCAGCCAGGCCGCCCTGAGCACCAGCAGCCGGCACATATCAATTTCAATACGGCTGTCTGCGATCACATCATAGTTACCACCCAGTTCTGACAGCGGCTTACCGAACGCCTCCCGGCTGGTAGCTCTTTCGCACATCAGTGTCAGAGCCTTCTCAGCGGCTCCGATCGAGCGCATGCAGTGGTGAATACGACCAGGGCCCAGACGTCCCTGCGAAATTTCAAAGCCCCTGCCCCTGCCAAGTATGATGTTGCTTTCAGGCACGCGAACATTGTGAAATTTGATGTGCATGTGGCCATGCGGCGCATCGTCCTTGCCGAATACATGCATGGGTCTCACTACCTCAACACCCTCGGCATCCATCGGCACCAGTATCTGTGACTGACGATTGTGCTTGGGAGCGTCTGGATCGGTCACCACCATCACTATCATTATCTTGCAGCGCGCATCTCCGGCACCGGAGATATAGAACTTTTCGCCGCTGATCACCCACTCATCACCGTCCAGCACGGCGGAAGTCGAAATATTGGTTGCATCCGAAGAGGCTACCCCGGGCTCTGTCATGGCAAAGGCAGATCGAATCTCACCCGCCAGCAGTGGCTCAAGCCACTGCTTCTTCTGCTCTTCAGAACCGTATCTCTCCAGTACCTCCATATTACCGGTATCCGGTGCCGAGCAGTTAAACGCCTCGGAGGCAAGCCGGCTCCGGCCCATAATTTCAGCCAGATGGTCATACTCCAGATTGCTGATTCCGGCGCCACCCTGGCTCTCCGGCAAAAAGAAATTCCACAGTCCCATGTCTCGGGCAGCGTCTTTCAAGCCATTTAGAATTTCGTCCTGGCGCGGCGTGTGTGACCAGCGATCGCCAACACCAACTTGCTCGTGATACTCCCCTTCGACCAGCTCCACCTTATTCTCAACGAAGTCGAGAATTTTGCCCTTAATCTCAACCATTTCTTCGGACAAACCAAGATCCATCATCACTCTACTTCCTTAATCTTTATGATTCTATTGTTCCGGCTCACATTCAGACTGGCAAGCGCAGTTTTTGCGTCTCCGGCTGTAAGCATACCCGATAAACCCGTCACCCTGCGATAGTGCCGCCGCCATCAATGACAATAGTCTGCCCGGTTGTAAAACTGCCAGCAGCGGACGCCAGAAAGACGGCTGCACCGGCGATCTCATCCGGCTCACCGATTCGCCGGAGCGGGTACTTTGACACGGTCTCTTGATAAATTTCCGGGTTTTCCCACAAGGCGCGCGCGAAATCTGTCCGGATCAGGCCGGGCGCAATGCAGTTCACCCGGATATTCTTAGGACCCCACTCGACCGCCAGATTACGGGCTATCTGCATGTCCGCAGCTTTCGAGATGGCATAGGCTCCCAGGCTCTCGCTGCCCTTGAGACCGCCGATGGAG
Organism: Gammaproteobacteria bacterium; assembly: GCA_030752195.1. Taxonomy (GTDB): domain Bacteria; phylum Pseudomonadota; class Gammaproteobacteria; order Pseudomonadales; family Pseudohongiellaceae; genus UBA9145. The sequence continues at coordinate 367 of JASMER010000092.1, read as the reverse complement.
GAGACAATGATCACTGCTCCCCCCCCTGCATCGGCCATATCCGGTATCACGAGTTTACACAAGCGATGGACACTCCCGATATTAGCCTGCATCACTTTGTCGAAAGCCGCATCGGGGATTTCCTGAGACGGACCAAAAAAGGGATTCAGCGCGGCATTGCAGACCAATATGTCAATCGCCCCATAGGCGGCACGCGCGGCACCCACCAAATTCTCAAGCTGCTCCTGATAATTGATGTTGCAGGCGACTCCGGTCGCCTCCAAACCTTTGTCTCTCAATTCTGCCGCCACGGCGTCACACGCGTCCTGATTTCTGCTGGAAATGATCACTCTGGCGCCCTGCTCCGCCATCCGCTGAGCAATTGCCT
>JASMER010000091.1 GCA_030752195.1 Gammaproteobacteria bacterium | reverse complement strand
ATCCAAAACACCATTGATGTATTTGTGACTCTCTGTTGCTCCAAACACCTTGGCGAGCTCGACGCATTCATTGATCACCACACGATAGGGGACATCGATACGATTCGCCAGCTCGTAGGCTCCCAGATAAAGCAGGGACTTTTCAATAGGATCCAGCGCCTCCGGTTGTCGGTCTAACAATGGATGTATATGCCCATCGAGGGTGTCCGCTGTTTTGGGAATGTCCTGGAAAACTTCATCAAAAAATGCCCAATCGATCTTCGAATTATTCCTATCATGGAATTCTTTGCTGATCTCCAAAGGATCGGCGCCGGTGAGAGTCCATTGGTAGAGGGCTTGCAGAATGAGCTGTCGTGCCTTTCTGCGTTGGGCTAGGGGGAATTTGGCGGACACTTTTGCACCGTTATGTCATGCCTTAGGCTTTCAGCTGACGAGACAAGCTGACCATTTCCATGGCTGTCATAGCCGCTTCTGCGCCTTTATTGCCGGCTTTGGTTCCCGCTCTCTCAATGGCCTGTTCAATGGTGTCAACCGTCAATACGCCGAAGCTTACCGGCAAAGACGCATCAAGGCCGGCCTGGCTGAGTCCTTTCACACACTCGCCCGCGACATATTCAAAGTGAGGTGTTCCGCCGCGGATCACTGCGCCGACCGCAATGATGCCATCGTAACTACTCTGATCCAGCATCATCTTGACCGCTAGTGGCAGCTCGTAAGCGCCTGGGACTTTTACCACGGTAATGTCTCGTTCCATCACACCATGCTTTTGCAGCGCTTCCAGGGCCCCCTCCAGCAATCGGTCAACGATGAAGCTGTTAAAGCGCGCCACCGCAATACCAAATCGCGCCGAGGCAAGCTGATAATCCCCTTCAATGAATCTAATGTTCATGATCATTCAATCCTGTAGTCACTACTCAGCCGAAGCCCGCTTGGCAGCCGACCGGTTAGTGTGGTTTCTCAAAGCCAACGAAATCGACCACTTCAAGGTCAAATCCGGAAATCGCGTTGAAACGTGCCGGGTGGCTCAATAATCGCATCTTGCCGACCCCGAGATCGCGCAAAATCTGCGACCCTGTGCCGATCGTCAGATCACTACCAGCACGTGTTGCCTGTGACGCGTCAGTGCCTTCAGCCAGTGCCGAGGCCAGGTTGCCGGCGAGATCCTGACCATAATCCTCACCGGATAATAACACAGCGACTCCTTTGCCTTCCGCGCTGATTCTTTTCAGTGCTGCACTGAAGGACCAACTGGTTCGCTCTGAATTGTAGACTTCGCATGTATCACGCAACGTGTTAGGTATGTGAACCCTTGTCACCGTGGGCTCCTCTGCAGACGGTTCACCTTTGACAAAGGCGAGGTGCAGGCTCCCACTGATGGAATCCACATACTTATGAACCGTAAACTGGCCGTGTGCAGTGGCCATCTCATAGGTTTCGGTCCGGGTTACGGTCTGCTCGTTTGCAATACGATAGTGAATCAGATCAACAATGGTACCGATCTTGAGGTCATGCTTCTGGGCGAATTTTTCGAGATCTGACCGGCGCGCCATAGACCCGTCTTCGTTCATAATCTCTACGATAGCTGCCGCCGGCTGATATCCCGCCAGCCGCGCGAGGTCGCAACCCGCTTCGGTATGCCCTGCTCGGCGCAAAACACCTCCCGGCTGAGCCATGATCGGGAAAATATGACCGGGCTGGACAATGTCTTCCGGCTCGCTGTCTCTGGCTACGGCGACCTGAATCGTTCGGGCACGATCAGCCGCAGAAATCCCGGTCGTTACTCCACTTGCCGCTTCGATGGAAACCGTAAAATTGGTGCTGTAGGGTGTATTATTGTCATCCACCATTAGGGGCAGATTGAGGTGCTTACAGTGCTCGCCGGTGAGAGTCAGGCAAATCAGTCCGCGCGCATTAGTTGCCATAAAATTGACATCCTCAGTACGCACCCGTTCCGCCGCGATGATCAAGTCGCCTTCGTTCTCACGGTCCTCATCGTCCATGAGGATCACCATCTTGCCGAGGCGGATGTCATCTATTATTTCTTCTATTGAGTTAAGCTTCATAGTGCGACCATTTAGTCTCGCATGAATCCATGCTGTTCAAGAAGCGATGCACTAACACCTCCGCCGTCACCGTCATGTTCGTTCGAAAATAACTTCTCCAGGTAGCGGGCAATCAGATCAACTTCCAGGTTGACCCGCTGGCCGGGCTGGTAAGTGCCGCTCACCGTCATTTCCTGCGTGTGAGGAATGATGTTGATGGAAAAGGTATTCGCTTCTACTTGATTCACCGTCAGACTGGTTCCGTCAATGCAAATCGATCCTTTGGCAGCGATGTATCTGCTCAGTGTGTCAGGAACCGAAAAAACCAGCTTGTGGCTCTTGCCCTCAATTTCGCGAGAGGCCAACTCACCCACGCCGTCAACGTGACCGCTAACGATATGTCCTCCAAAGCGATCAGTTGCCTGCATCGCTTTCTCAAGATTCACCCGAGTACCTGGCTTGAAGTCTCCGAGGGTCGTGCAGCGTAGTGTCTCATTGGACACGTCAGCTGCGAAGCCGTCTCCAGTTAACTGCACAACAGTAAGGCAACAACCACTCACTGCGATACTGTCTCCAAGTTTTACATCGTCCAGGCGCAGACTCCCTGTTTGCAGCGTAAGGCGCCATTCCTCCTGAATTCTTTCGAGGCTTACCACCTTGCCGATGCTTTCAACTATTCCGGTAAACATATTTGGTGCTCTATAGGGCTGTAAGACAAATTATTCAGTTAACCTGCGGCAGCAAGCGCAACCTGACGTCCCTTTCCAGCTGCTGGGTTTCTATAACTTCAAACGTCGGGGTATCTGCCATGGTTTGAATACCATGCAGATCCAGTAGGGCTTTCCCGTCGCTACCCATCAGCTTTGGCGCTACATAAACAATCAGTTCATCAACCAGATTGGAGCGCAGAAATGCAGCGCAAAGCGTAGGGCCTGCCTCTACCAGAACGTCATTGCAGTAATATTCAGACGCCAGTGACTCCAGCACCGGGTGTAGTTGAACCCGCGCCTCATTCCCCGCCACTTTGAGTTCACAATTTTCAAGTCCTGCCAGTTCAGCTGATGGCGCAGCGGCAGCTGAATAGATGAGAACTCTGCCTGCCGCAGCCAGTAAATTGGATTGAGCAGGCGTGCGCAACGCGCTGTCCAGGACCACTCGCAAAGGCGGGTTTTGCAAATTTAATGCGTTATATTGTCGCTGATCGGCGCTTAACCCCATTTCCTCCGGCCGCACCGTTAAGCTCGGATCGTCCGCCAAAACGGTTCCAATTCCGGTAAGCACTGCGCTGCTGCTTGCCCGCAACAACTGCACATCTCTGCGAGAAGCCACATCGGTGATCCATTTGCTGTCCCCGTTGGACAGAGCAGTGCGACCGTCAAGGCTCATGGCAAGTTTCATTCGTACCCGCGGCCTGCCCCGCTCTACGCGAGAAAGAAACCCGAGATTGATTGCGCGCGCGGCGTCCTCGAAATCGACCATCATGATCACTTCGACACCGGCCTCCGCGAGTTGTGCGATTCCCTTGCCAGAAACTGCCGGATGAGGATCCTGCATAGGGATCACCACCGTGGCGACGCCCGCAGCAATCAGCGCCTCGCTGCAAGGCCCTGTCTTGCCATGATGGGCGCAAGGTTCAAGACTAACAAAGGCAACCGCCTCACGTGCCGCCGGACCCGCCGCTTCCAGCGCCATGGCTTCGGCATGGGGCGCTCCGGCAGCACTGTGCCAGCCCTCCGAGATCACCTGACCGCCCCGGACCAGCACGCACCCAACACGGGGATTGGGGCAGGCTGTCAAAACACTTTCTGCAAGGTCAATAGCCCTCTGCATATGGACTGGCCAGTCACTACATGCAGGCTTCAGGTCTGAGTTCCGGACGTATTCCATGGTCTCGCCTCACCGACACTGGCCGCATATCAGCTGCGCATCGGTGACATAGGGGAATGGAGCAAAAGTGTAGCAGATTCACGCCTGTTTTTGGACTTGGGGCAGTCCGATTCAGTGGCCTAGCAATCAGGGCGTGTCTTTAGACAGCTTGTCGATCTCAGCCCTGAACTCTGCCAGATCTTTGAAGCTCCGGTAGACTGAGGCAAAGCGGACATACGCAACCTCGTCCAGTTCGCGAAGCTCTTTGGTGACTTGCTCACCGACCGTCCGGGAGGGAATTTCACGCTCACCGGTCGAACGCAGATTTGCTTTGATCCGATTGACCGCCTCTTCAACACTTTCAATGCTGACGGGCCGTTTCTCCAGCGCCTTGTTCAGGCCCGCAAGCAGCTTGTCCTCATTGAAAGGTTCTCTGATACCGTTCTGCTTTATAATGCGCGGCATCACCAGTTCCGCGGATTCATAGGTCGTGAAACGCTCCTCACAGGTTATGCATTCACGACGTCGACGCACGTGATTACCCTCTGAGACCAGCCTTGAATCAATAACCTTTGTATCTACAGCGCCGCAGAAAGGACAGTGCATGCATAAGCTCTTTTATTTAGGCCTGATGGTAAACCGGATACTTTGCGCACAACGCCAGCACTTTTTCTTTCACAGTGGCGCGCACCTCTCGGTTGTCGAGGTCGTCCAGCACGTCGCACATCCAGCCGGTCATCTCAGCGCAGTCAGCCTCGACAAAGCCTCTGGTTGTGATCGCGGGCGTGCCAATCCTCAATCCACTGGTTACAAAAGGCGGGTTCGGATCATTCGGCACTGCGTTCTTGTTAACCGTGATGTTGGCTTCATCAAGAGCGGCATCTGCGTCTTTGCCGGTAATGCCCTGTCGAATCAGGCTCAACAAAAACAAATGATCGTCAGTACCACCCGAGACAATATCATAGCCCCGGTCGATGAACCCTTGCGCCATAACCTGAGCGTTTTTGATGACCTGCTCTTGGTAGGCCCGAAACTCCGGACTCATAGCTTCTCTGAAACAGATAGCCTTTGCCGCAATCACATGCATCAGCGGCCCCCCCTGACTTTCCGGAAATACAGAAAAGTTGAGTTTCTTCTCAAGCGTGGGGTTCGACTTGGCAAGAATAATCCCGCCGCGAGGACCACGGAGCGTTTTGTGCGTAGTTGAGGTTGTCACGTCGGCGATCTGCACCGGACTGGGATAGACGCCGGCGGCAACTAAGCCGGAGATATGGGCCATATCGACCACTAGATAGGCACCTACGCTGTCGGCTATTTCTCTAAATCTCTGCCAGTCTACCACGCGCGAGTAGGCGGAAAATCCCCCCATCAATATCCGTGGCTGGTGCTCCTCGGCGAGTTGAGCAATCTGATCGTAATCGATTTCACCCGTGTCGCCATTCAGACCATACTGCACCGAGTTGTATATCCGCCCTGAGAAACTCACAGAAGCGCCATGGGTTAAGTGACCACCATCGGCGAGACTCATGCCTAAGACTGTGTCTCCCGCTTTCGCCAGCGCCATGTAGACCGAAGCATTGGCCTGCGAGCCCGAATGGGGTTGCACGTTCGCGTAGTCGGCACCAAACAGCTCTTTCGCCCGGGAGATCGCAAGTTCCTCGACATTGTCTACGAACTCACAGCCCCCATAGTAGCGTTTATGCGGATAGCCTTCTGCATATTTATTGGTCAGGACTGAGCCCTGAGCTTCCATCACAAAGGGGCTGGTGTGGTTTTCTGAAGCAATGAGCTCAATGTGCTGTTCCTGTCGGGTCCTCTCAGATTCAATGGCTGCGCTGATTTCAGGGTCGAATTCTGCAAGGCTGGTATCGGTCTTAAACATCTAATCTCCGTAGTAGCAGGACATATGACTGTTACTGAATTTATATTTTACCCGAAGGGACCGAACAGGGCATTAAGATATTGGAAATGAACTGTCATTTAACAGAACTCTTTTCAAGTAGGAGGTGGCTTTGCGCTGAAACCGTCACCCCGACTCGCCAAAAAAGTCCGCTGCACCGATTGAACTCGACTTGGCCAAACCGTTGAGCTTGCCCGATTAAACTGACTGATAATAAGGTAGACTACCATTTTCTATTGCACCCACAGACGCTCGTGGGATCAGCTTACAGGACGGCGATCGACTCTGACACGCCTCGAAATTTTTCGGTTAGTACTATGGCTCAATTTGTATACACGATGAACAATGTTAGAGAATATCGTTATATATCAATAGTTTAACAGATACAAAATGTTGTCCAATTGTTGTACAATTACCAATAATCAATAAGTTACAGTGATTGTTGTAC
>JASMER010000090.1 GCA_030752195.1 Gammaproteobacteria bacterium | reverse complement strand
GGCTGGATTTTGGCTACATGATGGAGAATTGCCATGGCGTTATTGTTTGACTCGGTTGTCATCCCTGAGGTTGCTGTTCAGGACTCTGATCTGAGATTTCCGGTCCGGCGGATTTATTGCGTTGGTCAGAACTATCGTGACCACGTCAAGGAGATGGGGGGCGATCCGAAATCGAGCCCGCCGGTATTCTTCAGCAAGCCGGCCGACGCCATAATGCCAAGTGGAAGTCGCATCGCTTATCCTTCCGCCACGGGCAATCTCCACTATGAAGTCGAATTGGTCGTGGCACTGAAATCTGGTGGCAGTGAACTGGACGCGCATCGTGCGCTGCAGTGCATTTACGGCTATGCGGTTGGCATTGATTTCACGCGTCGTGATCTGCAGGCGGAAGCAAAGCAAAAAGGCAGGCCATGGGATACAGCGAAGGGTTTCGACGCGTCAGCGCCGCTGTCTCCGATCAAACAGGCCGACAGTGGTGAACCTGCAGATGAGAGGATCTGGCTTGAGGTGAATGGCGAGCTGAGGCAGGACGCAAAGCTCTCAGACATGATTTGGTCGGTACCTGAAATACTTGCGCAGCTGTCCCGATACTATGCCCTCAGAGCAGGGGATCTGGTTTTTACCGGTACGCCTGCCGGCGTTTCCTCGGTGGTTGCGGGAGACAGGATTCAGGGCGGTATCGAGGGGGTCGGCGAGGTAACAGTTGAGCTGGTTTCCGGAGCGCCAATTTGACAGCTGATCAGGCGATCTTGCTGACAATTCTGACTGCGCTGCTGGTCTTGCTGGTCTGGGGACGCTGGCGGTATGACATTGTGGCGCTCGGTGCCTTGTTCACCGCCAGCATATTCGGGCTGGTTCCGCAGTCCGAGTTGTTCAGCGGCTTTGGTAATCCGGCAACAATCACCGTGGTGCTTGTGCTAATCGTAAGCTATGGCCTGACTAATTCCGGTGCGGTGGATTATCTGATTCCGCTGATTGAGCCGGCCTCCCGGCATCCTCTCTTGCACATCAGCGTACTCACTTTTCTGGCGGCTATTCTCTCCATGTTTATGAACAATGTTGGGGCTCTGGCGCTGCTGATGCCGGTTGCCATCCAGTCTGCCTCTAAGGCGGGCAGATCGCCGGCCACTGTGCTGATGCCGCTTTCCTTCGGCTCCATACTGGGTGGTCTGGTCACGCTGATCGGCACTCCGCCGAACATCCTCATTGCCAGTTACAGAGAAGAAATGACCGGTGATTCATTCGGTATGTTTGACTTCGCGCCCGTGGGGGGAGGAGTCGCGTTGGCGGGTATTGTTTTCATGTTGATTATCGGTTGGAAGCTGGTGAAGGTCAGAAAGCAAACTGCCGGTTTCGATCTTTTTGATATTGAACATTACCTATTCGAGACCAGGGTGGTCGGAGAGTCTGACTTAGTCGGGGTGCGAACCGGAGTGCTTAAGGATCTGCTCACCGATAAAAAAATGGATTTAATTGCGATGATCCGTGGCAGCGAGGAGTTTGCTCCGCCGGACCGGCGCCGCAATATCCATCAGGGCGATTACCTTATGTTGCAGGGTTCCCATGATGACGTGCAGGAGTTTGCTGCTGCTCACGCTCTGACGGTTCACACAGCCCTGAATCAGCAAAAAGCCTTTACCCACGCGCCGAATAGCACGCTGGCTGAAGTCGTGGTGACGGCCGCGTCGCCGTTGGTTGGCAAAACACCAAAAGAAAAACGTATTAATCGCAATTACGGAGTGAGTTTGCTTGCGGTCTCTCGCTCGGGTACCCCGCATCAGAGCAGACTCCGTCAGTTCGAAATCAGGGTTGGAGACGTGCTGTTATTGCATGGTGAAAGGGAGGCGTTGGACGAAGCGATTGTGAAGCTCAGCTGCTACCCTCTTGCGAAACGTGCGTTCGACGCAAAGAATGCCAGCAAGGCAGTTCCGGCTACGCTTGCGTTTTTCCTGGCTGTCTTGGCTGCCGCTGTAGGGTTGGTTCCGATCCAGCTCGCGTTGGGGCTGACAACTGTGATCATGGCGGTGTCCCACATCATCCCGCTGCGAGAGTTCTATGAAGGGGTTGATTGGCCGGTGGTCGTCCTTCTTGGCGCAATGATTCCACTTGGCGGGGCGCTGGAATCTACGGGAACGACTGAGTTGCTGGTCGCCGGCTTGCTGGTCTTGGTCGGTGAGTTGTCTCCGGCACTAATTCTGGCTGCGATTCTGATTCTCACCATGACTATATCCGATGTACTGAACAATGCAGCTACGGCAATTCTGATGGCGCCGATTGCCTTCAACATTGCCAACGGCCTTGATTACAACCCTGATGCTTTCCTTATGGCAGTTGCAGTGGGTGCTTCCTGCGCCTTCCTCACGCCGGTGGGGCATCAGAACAATGCGTTGATCATGGGTCCGGGAGGATACCGGTTTGGGGATTACTGGCGAATGGGGCTGCCGCTTGAGCTCCTTATTGTCATTGTTGCTATTCCCCTATTGTTGCTGGTATGGCCCTTGTAAACGCGCATTTCGTGTGAAAACCCCTATTCTTGTCTGAGCAAGCTATTTCGGTTAGCTTAAATCGCGATATCAAGTCGCCACGGTATTCAGACTCATGCGCGTCAACTGGAAGACCTACAACCCGGGAACGTTTTTTGATGAGATCATCAGCAGTCCGGGATACGCGCGCAAACCTGCGAAGAAGCTTGCCAGCTATCTACGTTTGCTCACTCATGAGGAGTTGTTGCAGAAAAAAACCGCTGCCGAACTGGCGATCAAGACAATGGGCATTTCTTTCACAGTGTACAGCGATGCCGGCAATATCGATCGTGAGTGGCCGATGGATATTATTCCGAGGTTGATCGCCGGTTCGGAGTGGGATCAGACCAGTAAAGGATTGCGTCAACGGCTCGTGGCGCTGAACTGTTTTATAGATGATATATACAACCAGCAGAAAATACTAAAAGACAAAATTGTTCCCGCTGAGCTCATATTGAATTCGGGCAACTTTCGCAAACAGTGTCTGGGCATGAAACCTAAGCACAGGGTCTGGGCCCACATTTGCGGGACAGATTTGATAAAGGGGGAAAACGGTAAGTTCTACGTCCTCGAGGACAATCTGCGAGTCCCTTCCGGCGTGTCCTACATGGTCGAGAACAGGCGGGTTACCAAACGCACTTTTCCAGAGCTGTTTGCTGACAACTACAGTATCAGGCCGGTCGCCGGCTATCCAGCTGAGTTGTTAGATATGCTCGTATCTTTGTCACCGAGGCCAGTAAAGCGCCCTGAAGTCGTTGTTTTGACGCCCGGCGTTTTCAATTCTGCCTACTTTGAGCACTCCTATCTTGCCCAGCGAATGGGTGCAGAACTCGTTGAGGGAGGAGACTTGCTTGTCGAGGATGATAAAGTCTACATGCGAACCGTTGCAGGCCTGTCTCAGGTGGATGTGATTTATCGCCGAATAGACGATTTGTTTCTCGATCCGCTTGCGTTCAGAAAGGATTCAGTTCTGGGTGTTCCGGGTTTGTTTAATGCCTGGAAAAAGGGCAACGTGGCGCTGGCGAATGCGCCAGGCGCTGGTGTTGCAGATGACAAGATAATCTACACTTACGTACCAAAGATAATCAAGTATTACCTGGATGAAGATCCGATTTTACCGAACGTGCCCAGCTATCTTTGCGTTGACAAGCTGGAACGTCAGCATGTTCTGGAGAATCTGGATAAGCTGGTAGTGAAACCGGCCAATGAGTCCGGGGGATACGGTATGCTGATTGGGCCTCAGGCGAGCAAGAATGAACTGGCAGAATTCAGACAACGCATAAAAGCCGATCCGAGGAATTATATGGCGCAGCCTCTGATTTCCCTCTCCACCGTTCCCATTCTGGGAGATCGAGTAGTTGAGCCTCGCCATGTGGATCTTCGTCCTTTTGTTTTGCAGGGTGAGAAATCCTATGTGACGCCGGGAGGCCTGACCAGGGTGGCGATGGCCAAAGGGTCTTACGTGGTGAATTCCTCGCAAGGTGGTGGCAGCAAAGACACCTGGGTCGTTGAAGATGCCTAGAATGTTAATAACAGCGCTCCAGGCAGGCGAGTAAGGTTCCTCCGATGTTGTTATCAAGAGTTGCAGAAAGGGTATATTGGCAGGCGCGCTACCTGGAGCGTGCCGAAAACATGGCCCGTCTGTTGCAAGTGTTCTCAGCGCTCCAGTTGGATCTGCCGAAAGGGATGAAACTGGGATGGAAGTCCCTCATTCAGATAACCGGTCACGATTCGTATTTCTACAGCAAGTACAAGCAGGAGAATGAACGCAATGTTGTTAAATTTTTACTCTCTGAAAGAAATGGGGTCTCTCTGGTCGACATGCTCGTCTTAGCCCGCGAAAACGCGAGGACGACCCGTGAGATTATGCCCACGGAGGCTTTTGAACTTATAAACGGTCTTCATCATTTTGCCCGGGACCATGTCGAGAAAGGGCTGCATCGAGCTGAACGCAATGACATTCTCGAACAAATTGTTTCGAGGGCCCAACAGATTGGTGGATTGCTTGCTGGGTCCATGAGCAGAGACGAGGCCTACAGCTTCGTGCGCCTTGGCAGAAGTCTGGAGCGGGCTGATATGACCACCAGAATCATAGACGTCGACGCGCAAAAGCTGATGCCGCAGTTGGAGGTCGAAGGGGCTGAACCGGAGGCCCGTGAGCCGTACGACAATACACTGTGGATGAATGTTCTGCGCTCCTCCAGTGCCTACCAAATGTACCGCCAGCACGTACGGGAACGGGTTAACGGTGCAGATGTGGTGAAGTTCCTCCTTCAAAATGAGCTGTTTCCCCGCTCTGCAGCCCACAACCTGACCACGCTGACCAAGGTGCTTGGGAACCTGCCAAACAGCGGTAAGGTCACCTGGCAAGTCAACAAAACCCGGCGCTTGGTGAGAAATGCTGATTTGCAGCGCCTTTTGCAACACGGTTTGTTGGAACACCTTGATTTGGTTCAGCAGGAGATCGGGAAGGTGCATTACAAGATTGCAGAAACCTGGTTTCTGCCCTCTAAATAAGTCATGAAAAATTTTTCCTGCAGCTGCGGGCAAACGCTCTTCTTTGAAAATACGCGCTGCCTGAACTGTGACAAGCCTGTGGGTTTTGATGCAGGCAGTCGGCAAATGTACCCCACCCATCAGGATGTGCAAGACGCTTCGAGAGTTCCTGGAGTGCTTTGCCGGAACGCATCGGACTTTGGCGTCTGCAACTGGTTTGTATCCGATCAGGACAGTGATTTTTGTCTGTCATGTACCCTCAATCACACCATTCCGAATTTGTTAGAGCCTGACCGGAGACGCTGGTGGAAAAGCCTTGAACAGGCAAAGCGTCGGCTGATTTACTCCCTGCTATCTCTGCAGCTACCGGTTGTCAGCAAAGGCGATGCTCGGGATGGGCTAGCATTCAAATTCATCGAGGATCAAAGAACCAATCCACTTGTTCGGGAAGAATTTGTCAGCACAGGGCACAACGACGGGTTGATTACTATCAATATAGCGGAAGCTGATCATGTCAGACGAGAGCAGTCGAGGCAGTATACCGGGGAGCTGTATCGGACTTTACTCGGGCACTTTCGACATGAAGCCGGCCATTACTACTTCGATAGCCTGGTCAAGAATTCGGGTGCTTTAGAGCGCTTTCGGGCGCTGTTTGGGGATGAGCGGAAAGATTACAGTGCAGCTCTAGAGGAGTATTACGCAAAAAAAACGACTATGCAAAGAGACCCTGTCTTGATAAGTCACTATGCGCAGGCGCATCCGCTGGAAGACTGGGCGGAGGTTTGGTCCCACTATTTGCACATGGTGGACACGCTTGAGACCGCTGCTGCGTATGGGATGCAGCAGGGAAGTGAATTATCTGATGATATAGATCAGCTTCTGGCTAAATGGTCGCAGCTGTCGATGATGCTGAACAGTCTGAATCGCAGTATGGGTTTGGAGGACGCTTATCCGTTCGTGCTGTCGGATTTAACGCTCAGGAAACTCCGTTTCGTTCACGGTCTGATCTATCCCAGTTAGTCGCCCAGGCTAGAGGGGGCATTTGTCGGAAGGCATCTTTCAGACGGGCGTCCCAGTTTCGTTTCAGGTCTCTGAGAAAATCACTGTCCTCTTCAAAGCGGTGTGGCTTGTCAAGTTGAAGCGCATCAGTACGATAAATCAGCAGCTCAATAGGTGGGCCAACGCCCAAATTGCTGCGCATGGTAGAGTCCATAGAGACCAGCGCTGCCATGGCGCTGGTTTCCAGATTTAATTCCGGTGCCAAAACCCGGTCGAGGATTGGCTTGCCGTATTTGCTTTCGCCAATCTGCAGATAGTTGGTGTCTTTTGAGGTTGTGATGTGGTTGCCTTCCGGATAGATCATCAGGATTTCCG
>JASMER010000008.1 GCA_030752195.1 Gammaproteobacteria bacterium | reverse complement strand
ATCCTACGCGCTGGGGCACCTAGTAATAGCCCCTTCTATGGAAGTATTTCACTTTTCCAATCCAGGCCGGCTTCTCTGATGAAAAATTGTTTAACTATAAATGGTCCTTAGAAGCTGTGCTTTATTTTAATAATAGCAGATGATTCCTGCCCTAGCCTCAGAAATCTCTTACACGACCATCGACTTTAAAGAGGCAAAGTTACGGTTTAACAAACTCCCACATGCGTAATGAATTTTCTGTTTGATGACCACAGTATAAAGACGAAATTAGGATTGTGGCTCAGGGTTTTTGGAAATCTGTTTAATACTTGTCGGAAGGCAAGTGGTGAAACGGTGTGTCGAGCACCGAGAGCGCCTTACCACAAGCATCTCGCGTGGAGAAATCCTTTAGCCTGGAACTTCGCTCAGCTAAGCTGGGGCCAAAAGACGTGTCTGAGCACTCTGAGGCAAGGCCTGAGCAATCGACCTTAGTCGGGTAAAGCAGTGAAGAATTTATACTACGAATACATTCACAGTCGGCTGAATGTCAATACAGCAGGTCGCTGTAAGTCGTTGAAATGGTTGGTGCCGCCACCAAGAGTCGAACTCGGGACCTGCTGATTACAAGTCAGCTGCTCTACCACGGCTGAGCTATAGCGGCACGGATTCGAGGCACGATTGGATGTATCAGATACGGCCTCGAAGGACGCGAAGTGTACATAATCCATTACAACGATTCAATATCCCCCGATCCCGCGAGGCCACATGACCCCAGAGGCTCTGATTTTGCTATGCTCTCAATCTCGGATATGCGCTCGTAAGGACAGGACATCGGATGAACAGCCTCAACAGTAGCGTTACCTGGCAGGCGCTGGCTGCCAAAAGCGCAGAATTCAAGACCCCTGATTTCTCACTGAAAGCGCTGTTTGCCGAAAGTGAGCGCTATGCCCGTTTTTCTGTGGTGCAGGAAGGCCTGCTGCTCGATTACTCCAAGAATTTGCTTGACGCGGAAGCAAGAACTCTGTTGATCCGCCTCGCAGAAGAACGACAGCTCAAACAGGCAATACACGCGATGTTCGCTGGCGAAATCATCAATGGGACGGAACAGCGTCCGGCTCATCATGTCGCCTTGCGCCTGCCGGAAAAGCAACAGACCAACAACGAAGTCAGCGCGACTCTCAACAGACTTTCAGCCCTGGTGAAAAAAATTCACTCAGGCGACTGGACGGGACACACAGGCAAGCAAATCGAGACTGTCATCAACATCGGAATTGGAGGATCTGATCTAGGGCCAGCCATGGTCGTTGAGGCGCTTCGCAGCGAAAGCTTGTCGGCCTTGACTGTAAAGTTCGTTTCCAACGTTGACCCCATTCACATGCAGCAAACACTGGAGCGAAGCAATCCCGAAACTACGATATTCATCGTCGCGTCCAAATCCTTCACTACCGCAGAAACTCTAGCCAATGCAAATAACGCCCGCCGGTGGCTACTCAACTCAGGTTGCGCGACCGACCACCTGAATCATCATTTTGTGGCCGTCTCCAGCAATGTGGCCAGCGCGCTCGCGTTCGGCGTCGCCGAGGAAAATATCTATCCGATGTGGGACTGGGTGGGCGGGCGCTATTCGCTGTGGTCTGCAATCGGCTTACCGATTGCACTGGCCATCGGAATGGACAAATTCAGACTGCTGCTGGCTGGCGCTCACAGCATGGACCAGCACTTTGCCACCGCCGAGTTCACCGAAAACATGCCGGTAATCATGGGCTTGCTCAGTGTCTGGTACAGAGGCTTTTTTGACACAAGCAGTTTTGCCGTCGTTCCCTACTCCCAATCGCTGAACAAGTTACCGGACTTTCTTCAGCAACTTTCAATGGAAAGCCTCGGCAAACGGGTTACCCGGGGGGGTGAATCTTTGCCTGTCGATTCAGGTGCCGTGATCTGGGGTACCCCGGGCACCAATGGTCAGCACTCCTACTTTCAGCTGCTGCATCAGGGCACCAGTTTGATACCGGTGGACTTTATCGCAGTGGCGAATAGCAATGCCGATGGCGCTGCAGATCAACATGAGCAACTCCTGGCAAACTGTTTGGCACAAAGCCTGGCACTGATGGACGGCCGGGGAAATTCTGCTGAGCCACATCGGAGTTCCCCCGGCTCCCGACCGAGCAATACGCTGATCATGAAAGAACTATCTCCTTTTGCCCTGGGGAACCTGCTCGCTCTGTTTGAACACCAGGTCTTTGTGCAAAGCGTCATCTGGGACATCAACGCGTTTGACCAGTGGGGTGTTGAGCTGGGCAAAACCCTTGCCACGGAGATGGTGCAAGCCCTTCGTTATGAAACAGATATGGAAGACCTCGACGCCTCCAGTCAAGGATTGATCGCTCAGCTTAAGCACTGGCAAGGTAAAGCTTAACGTGCAGCAGAAAGCGCCCGCGCCGGCGGACCCATGATCATGGCAAAGACCATGACTTTGTCGCTCAGTCAGCCAAGCTTCGCTCCGTTCTTAACCGGCCGTTCCGGTATGATCAGCACCACCGCGCCGTCCTCCTGATAAAACCCCGTTACCAGACATTCAGACATGATCGGACCAATCTGCTTTTTGGGGAAATTGACCACCGCGACTACCTGCTTGCCAAGCAGGTCATCCGCGTCATACAGATCGGTGATCTGAGCACTGGATTTCCGCAAGCCAATCTCCTCGCCAAAATCGATTTGAAGTTTCCAGGCGGGCTTTCTGGCTTCCGGAAATTCACTGACTTCGACGACTGTACCGACACGCAGTTCCACCTGTATAAATTCATCCCAAGTAATTTCTTTCATACTGTTTCTGATATGCCCCGGCTAGTTTGCAGAACTTCATCTTCCTCTTATGCATTCAAAACATAAACACAGGTCTCGCACCGACCACCATTGATCAGCTCAGCATGGGTTACCACTCTGCGATAGGCTTCGCCCTCGAACTCATCGAGCCTGACCCAGTGCCGGGCAAGATCTTCCGAGAAAAAAATCTGCCCGGCCACCGCAGCCGCCGCAGGGTCTAGTTGCAGCGCCGGAAATCCGTGGGTGTGCCCCCAGCCTTCAGCGTGAAGCGTGCCAAAAACAAGCGCCGGGACCCAGCTGCCGTCCAGTGTCGCAAGCACGTGCTCGTTCATTTCACCCGGGGCGAGCGTTCCGTATACAAACAGGCGGGGCGGCGAAGCCTGTACGCATTCACTCATGACTCAGGCACGAATCAGGGCCAGCAGCTTGTCAGTTTTCAGCTGCATGAGCGCTTTGTCTCCTCGCGACTCAACGTTCAGCCTTACCAGAGGCTCGGTATTTGACATTCGGATGTTGAAACGCCAGTCGGCAAACTCAATCGACAATCCATCAGTATGGTCCACTGCGACGGCGCCCGGCGCATAGAGAGCTTCAATCTGTTTCAGCAGCGCCCCGGCATCCTCAACAGTACTGTTGATTTCCCCACTGGTTGGGAAAGCTTCCATGCGCTCATCTACCAGCTGCGACAAAGGTTTACCCGTAGCAGACATCTGTTCAAGGACCAGCAGCCAGGGCACCATCCCGCTGTCGCAGTAAAAGAAATCGCGGAAGTAATGATGAGCACTCATTTCACCCCCGTAGGCGGCATCCTCGCGCCGCATAACCTCCTTGATAAAAGCATGGCCGGATTTGCACAACACCGGCTCTCCGCCTCGATCCTGCACAACTTCCAGGGTATTCCAGGTGAGGCGTGGGTCGTGGACAATTTTCGCACCTGCCTCTCGCTCCAGGAATGTCTGAGCCAGCAGACCGACTATATAATAGCCCTCGATGAACCGGCCATTTTCATCAAAGAAAAAACAGCGATCAAAGTCACCATCCCAGGCTATCCCGATGTCTGCCTGATTTTCGGAAATGGCAGCTGCCGTGGGATAGCGGTTTTGCTCCAGCATTGGATTCGGCACGCCATTCGGAAAATGTCCGTCGGGCTGATGATGCACCTTGATAAGTTCGAACGGCAGATGCGGCTCCAGAAGGTCAATAGCGGGCCCGGCGCCGCCATTACCTGCGTTACAGACAATTTTCAGAGGCTTCAGCAGACTGGCATTAACATATGTCAGGAGATGTTCAATGTATGCCGGCTTGGTATTGACGTTCTCCAGAACCCCGATCTTTTCGGGCTTGGGGAATTGGCTTTGTTCTGCGAGCTTTTTGATGTCGAACAGCCCGGTGTCTGCACTGATGGGCCTACTGTTTTTCCGCACCAGCTTCATGCCGTTGTAGTCCTTGGGATTGTGGCTGGCCGTAACGGCAATCCCACCATCGGCGTTCAAGTGTGAGGTGGCGAAGTAAACCTCCTCGGTGCCGCATTGACCGATATTCAGGACGTCCGCGCCACCGTCCATCAGCCCGCGGCTGACAGCAGTGCAGAGCGCCTCGCTGGTCAGACGAATATCGAAGCCGACGACTACCCGCTCGGGAGAAAGTAAAGCGGCGTAAGCCCGTCCAATTCGGTAGGCGATGTCTTCATTAAGCTGATCCGGTACACGGCCTCGAATATCATACGCTTTGAAACAGGTTATCTCTGTTGTCATGGTGCCACTCATGTTCCCTGCTACTCACCTTGCATTTTTGCAAAAGTGTAATTGGTCGCGTCGATAAATCCGCCAACGCTGCCACAGTCAAAGCGCGTGCCCTGAAATTTATAGCCAATCACGTTACCTCGCTGGGCTTGTGTCAGCAGAGCATCCGTAATCTGAATTTCACCATTTTTGCCGGGCGCAGTGTCATCGAGGATGTCAAAAATCTCCGGAGTCAGCACGTACCGACCAATAATCGCCAGATTACTGGGGGCGTCTTCTGGCGCAGGTTTCTCAACCATGTCACTGATGCGAATAATGCCGGGCTCCTCTTCCTCTCCGGCAATCACGCCATATCGGTAGGTCTCTTCCCGAGGCACTTCCTCGATAGCGACAACGCTGCAACCGAATCGCAGATAGAGTGAAACCATCTGCGACAACACTCCAGGCCCCTCAGTCACACAATAGTCATCCGCGAGTATGACGGCAAATGGCTCGCGGCCAATCAGTTTTCCACCGACTGAAATTGCATGTCCGAGCCCCTTCATCTCCACCTGACGCGTGTAGGAGAAAGTGCATTGCTTCATTATTGTTCTAGTTTCTTCCAACAATGATTCCTTGTCAGAGCCGGCGATCTGATGCTCCAGCTCATAGGAAATATCAAAGTGGTCTTCTAGTGCTCGTTTACCACGACCGGTAACGATTGCCATATCAACGATGCCTGCTTCCATCGCCTCCTCAACACCGTATTGAATCAGTGGTTTAGTGACAATCGGCAGCATTTCCTTCGGCATAGACTTAGTCGCTGGCAGAAAACGGGTGCCATAGCCAGCCGCTGGAAACAGACATTTCTTTACAGTTGTCATAACAAATTTTTCGCCTTGATTTGAATTAGTTGTATCTTGAAAATCACTGACGCACCCTTGTCGTAATGATGCTATCGACCATAAACATCATCAAAGCGCTCGATATCGTCTTCTCCCAGATAATCGCCAAGCTGCACTTCAATCAGTTCAACAGCCTCTGATCCGGGATTACTCAATCGATGAACTGCTCCTTTGGGAATATAGGTCGACTGATTGGCATGCAGCACAAATTCTTTACCCGCACAGTGGATTTCGCCCGATCCTTTTATTACCGTCCAGTGTTCGCTCCGATGCGAATGCCGCTGCAGCGACAGTGCGCCACCCGGAAGCACTGTGATATGTTTCACCTGGAATCCGAAGTCTCTTGCCAGAGTTCGGTAACTACCCCAGGGCCGATGGACGAGAGAGGCCGTTTCAGTCAGGTGTGGAGCCTGCGCCTTCAGTCCCTCAACCAGCTGCCTGACTCGCTGCAGTTCATCGCTGCTCGCCACCAGTACGGCATCATCTGTCTCTACTATGGTCACGTTTTCAAGCCCGATCGCTGCGACCACGCGCGATGCGGCATGAACATAGCTTTGCCGGGTACCAATCACCTTGACCTGACCCGAGACAACGTTTCCAGCTTCATCTTTTTGGCTGATATCCCACAGCGATTGCCAGGAGCCCAGGTCGTTCCAGCCGGCATCCAGGGGCACCATTGCTGCCCGGCTGGTCTTTTCCATTAGGGCATAATCGATGGATTCAGAACGACAGGCCGCGAACTCAGCATCTGGAATTCGTAGGAAATCCAGATCAGGCGAAATCCGCTCAAACGCAAGACGGCATTGCTGTATAGTATCTGGTGCATGAATTTCCATTTCCAGGAGAAACTCGGCAGCTGAAAACAGAAACATCCCACTATTCCAATAGTGCTCGCCGCTGGCGACATAAGCAGAGGCCGTCTCAAGATCCGGCTTTTCTACAAATTCTTCAACTCGGAACCCTTGCGTAGAAACTGGCAGGCCCTTTTTTAGATAACCGTAACCGATTTCTGGTCGACCTGGCACTATACCAAAGGTCACCAAATATTTTTTAGAAGCCAGTTCAATCGCGGCAGCAACGGCTTGCTCAAAAGCTGGCACGTTTGTGATTTTGTGATCTGCTGCCAGTACCAGAATTTTCGCATCCCGATCTTCATCCATGGCTGCAAGGGCTGCTACGGTTACAGCCGGTGCAGTATTTCGGCTGACTGGTTCGAGCAGAATCTGACTGCCTTCTAACTGTTGTAGACGCAATTGCTCAGCGATCAGAAAACGATGCTCGCTATTTCCCAGAACGCGAATCGTTCCGAGTTCAAGCAGGCCGCCCAACCGCGTGAGGGTCTGCTGGAAAAGCGAACTCGGGCCGTCCAGCTCGATAAACTGCTTGGGCATGGCAGCACGACTGAGCGGCCACAATCGAGAACCGACGCCTCCGGCAAGAATCACGGGATGCAACATAAAGCCAACCTGAATTTCGTGATCCAGAGTGTATCAAATTATTGTTGCCAGTACCGGGGGTCTTCTAGAGTAACAGACCACGAAGGTCAACGGCTCTCAATTCGGTATCGATTATTTCTCGATGACGTTATACTCTTCATCACCTCTGATCAGCACGTTATTAGACAGAGTTCTGACTATGCCTGCCAGCAACGATTTCTTCAAACCAAAAAACAGTTATGACTTCGATGAACTGGTTGCTTGTGGCTATGGCAAACTGTTTGGTCCGGGCAACGCCAAGCTGCCGGTCAACAACATGCTGATGCTGGACCGTATAACCGAAATTAGCGTCGACGGTGGCGCATATGGCCGCGGCGGACTGGTGGCGGAACTGGATATCCAGCCTGACCTCTGGTTCTTTGGCTGTCATTTCCCCGGCGACCCGGTCATGCCGGGTTGCCTGGGGCTTGATGCCCTTTGGCAGCTGGTTGGATTTTTCCTTGGCTGGAGCGGATTCCCCGGTAAGGGCCGCGCACTGGGCGCCGGAGAAGTGAAATTTACCGGAGAAATCCTGCCGGAATCAAAGAAAGTGGTCTACCAGCTGGACATCAGTCGTGTCATTGATCGTAAGCTAGTGATGGGCATCGCTGATGGCACGGTGGCAGTCGATGGTAAAATCATCTACACCACTAAAGCGCTGAAAGTCGGCCTGTTCACGCCAGAAAACAAATTCTAGTTGGGAACATCGGACTCGAATATGAGACGCGCAGTAATAACCGGAGCGGGCATCGTTTCCTGCCTCGGCAACAACCTTGAAGAAGTCCGCAGCGCCCTTTATGGGGGGCGCAGCGGCATCCGTTTCAACCAGTCCTACGCCGACATCGGCATGCGCAGCCAGATTAGCGGCAGCGTACAACTGAATGCCGAAGAGCTGATCGATCGCAAACTCTATCGGTTCATGGGAGCAGCCTCTGCCTACGCCTATCTCTCGATGGATGAAGCCATCAGAGACGCCGAACTCGAGCTGGATGAAATTTCCAGCGAAAGAATCGGGCTGGTTGTCGGGTCAGGCGGCGGTTCGCCGGAAGACCAGCTTGAGTCAACGGATATTCTCAGAGAAAAAGGTCTCAGACGCGTAGGGCCCTATCGCATACCCCGGACCATGAGCAGCTCTGTTTCTGCCTGCCTCGCCACACCCTTCAAAATAAAAGGGGTGAACTATTCCATTTCATCGGCTTGTGCGACCAGCGCCCACTGTATTGGGCATGCCGCCGAACTCATTCAAATGGGTAAACAGGACATGGTGTTTGCCGGCGGGGGTGAGTCAGAGCACTGGACAATGTCTCATATGTTCGATGCCATGGGCGCATTGTCGAGCAAATATAACGAGACGCCAGAGAAGGCTTCCCGCGCCTTTGATGCCGACCGCGACGGCTTTGTTATCGCCGGAGGAGGAGGTGTTGTTGTTGTCGAGGAGCTCGAGCATGCATTGGCAAGAGGCGCTAAGATTTACGCCGAACTGACCGGATACGCCGCAACATCTGATGGCCATGACATGGTTGCGCCTTCTGGAGAAGGCGGTGCACGCGCGATGCGCATGGCCATCAGCAGATTGTCTGGAAAAGTGGATTACCTTAACACCCACGGGACCAGCACCCCGGCCGGTGACGTATCGGAGCTCAATGCCATCAGGGAAGTGTTTGGCGATCAGACCCCCATCATCAATTCCACCAAATCACTGACCGGCCACTCTCTTGGTGCAGCAGGGTCCCAAGAGGCCATTTATTCTCTCCTGATGATGCAGGGCAATTTCATTGCGGCCTCGGCGAACATCGACAATCTCGACGAGGTAGCTACTGGCATGCCGATCGCCATCGATAAACAGGAGAATGTCGAGCTTAACCGGGTCATGTCGAACAGCTTTGGCTTTGGTGGCACCAATGCATGCCTGGTGTTCGACCGCTATCGAGCTTGAGCCAACACCACTAATTCAAACGACAGGCATTCAGCTAACGTATGAAAGACCTCAGCAATCCGACCATCGCCGCTTTCCTATGTCTGATGGCCCTGCTGAGCGCCACGCCCTCTTCAGCGCAACTTGAACTACGCACCAATCGCTCTCTGGCTGCGACGCTATCGGAGCAGCCAGAACCGCTGCCCCTTGAGCAGGCGTTTCCATTTTTTGTCAGCACAATCAGTCCGGGCAAATACAGCGTGACATGGGAACCGGCGTCCGGTCATTATCTCTATCAACACGCTTTTTCCTTCGCACAGACGGCAGCCGACACCACCGAAGAAATCGAGTTGAAATACGCCCTGCCCGCTGGCCTCAACAAGACTGACAAATTCTTCGGGGATATCGTCGCTTACTACCAACTGGTCTCGATCGATCTCCAGCTAACCACGGTCCCGGGTCCCGATGCCGCCCTTGTAATTGAATACCAAGGCTGTGCAGACTGGGGCTTTTGCTACCCTCCGCAAAAAACCCGCTATCCGCTGAACCCCTGACGCAGATCAGAAAAACAGACTAGGTGTGACAATTTAGCCGCGAAAACCCGTGAAAAGCCACCCAATTTCTGCTAAAATCTAAGAAATTGCGGGGTTTGGATCGGAGTGATCCTGCCCGCCTCGACTAGATACCGAATTGAGCAGACGAGATGGCTAAAATCCTGGTTTTACACGGACCAAACCTGAATCTTCTCGGAAAGCGAGAACCGAAGATCTACGGTTCCAACTCCCTGCAAGATGTCAATGACCGCTTGAAGGAACAATGCGCCGCAGCAGGCCATGAACTCGATGCCCTTCAAAGCAACTCGGAGGGAGCACTCATCGATCGGGTGCAAGAGGCCAGAACCGATGGGACCGCTTTTATGGTGGTTAACTTTGGCGGCTTCACTCACACCAGCATCGCCCTCAGAGATGCCATGCTAGCGGCAGAGATTCCCTGTATCGAGGTGCATCTCTCCAATCTACACAAACGGGAAGCATTTCGTCACCACTCCTTCTTTGCCGACATTGCAATTGGCAGTATCGTGGGACTGGGCGCGCAGGGTTATGAGCTCGCGCTTCGGGCAGCATTTGAGCGATTGCCGGGACAAGATCTTTCTTAAGAATCACTTCAGGTTTATCCGCAGGACTTTTTCATGGACATTCGGAAGGTAAAAAAACTCATCGAGCTGTTGGAAACCTCTGACATCGCAGAAATAGAAATCAAGGAAGGAGAGGAAGCAGTTCGCATCAGCCGAAGCTCCAGCGTCAAGACCACCGTTGTGGCTCCGGCCACGGCCCCTGCCGCTGCGCCGGCACCACATCCTGTCGCAGCGGCTGAAGAAAAAACCGCGCCGCAGACCACCTCCGGCCACGTTGTGAGCTCTCCGATGGTAGGAACTTTCTATCGCTCTCCCTCACCTTCTTCTCCCCCATATGTCGAAGTAGGAACACATGTGAAGGCCGGCGATGTGGTTTGCATTGTCGAGGCAATGAAGATGATGAACCAGATTGAAGCGGAGAAAGCCGGTATTATTGAGGCGATTCTAGTGAATGATGGCGAGCCAGTAGAGTTTGACCAACCACTGGTCACCATCGTCTAAGCCAGTCGGCAATCCGCCTTTACTGTTCGTCTAACACTGCAAATCAGAGCGAGAGCGAATGCTGGATAAAGTACTCATAGCGAATCGCGGCGAGAT
Source organism: Gammaproteobacteria bacterium (assembly GCA_030752195.1). GTDB lineage: Bacteria > Pseudomonadota > Gammaproteobacteria > Pseudomonadales > Pseudohongiellaceae > UBA9145. The sequence goes on along the minus strand of JASMER010000008.1, from coordinate 13,981 downwards.
CGCCCTCCGCGTACTGCGCGCCTGCAAAGAACTGGGCATCCGGACTGTTGCCGTACACTCCACTGCCGATCGTGAGCTGATGCATGTCCGATTGTCTGATGAATCTGTCTGCATCGGACCGCCGAGCGCCTCGGAAAGCTACCTCAACGTCCCAGCAATCATCGCAGCCATGGAGTTAACCGATGCCAATGGCGTGCATCCCGGCTATGGCTTTCTTTCGGAAAACGCGGATTTCGCTGAGCAGGTTGAAAACAGTGGATTTATTTTCATCGGGCCAACCGCAGAAACCATAAAAATGATGGGGGACAAAGTCTCCGCCATCGATGTTATGCGTGATGCGGGAGTTCCCACGGTGCCGGGCTCGAATGGCCCTTTGGACGATAACCACGATCGCACTTTGGCACTCGCCAAGGGTATCGGCTATCCGGTGATTATCAAAGCAGCGGCTGGCGGCGGCGGTCGTGGCATGCGGGTCGTACATAACGAGGCCGCTTTGCTCAAAGCCATTCATGTCACCCAAACCGAAGCCAAAGCTTTTTTTGGTGATGGGACCGTTTATCTTGAGAAGTTTTTGGAGAATCCTCGCCACGTTGAGATCCAGGTCATTGGCGATGGCAAGGGCGAAGCCATCTGTCTCGGGGACAGAGACTGCTCACTCCAGCGCCGACATCAGAAAGTCATTGAGGAAGCACCCGCCCCAGGCATTCCGGGCGAAGTCCGCGAAGCAATTACAAAAGCCTGCATCCAGGCTTGTAAGAATATGCGCTACCGTGGCGCTGGCACTCTGGAATTTCTCTATGAAGATGAGCTCTTTTATTTCATCGAGATGAATACTCGAGTACAAGTCGAACACCCGGTGACAGAGATGGTAACAGGTATAGATATTGTTAAAGAACAGTTACGGATAGCCGGTGGACTACCATTGAGCATCAAGCAGGAAGACATCAGCATCAAGGGCCATTCTTTCGAATGTCGGATCAATGCAGAAGACCCGACAAGCTTTCTGCCAAGCCCAGGTAAGGTGAAACTGTTCCATGCCCCCGGCGGGCCCGGCGTGAGGGTAGATTCACATCTTTACTCAGGCTACTCGGTGCCGCCCTTTTACGACTCGCTGGTCGCAAAGCTTATTTCCTATGCCGAAACGCGAGAGCAAGCTTTGGTTCGCATGCAAATCGCGCTCGATGAACTGCTCATTGATGGCATTCGCAGTAATACGCCTCTGCAGCGTGATCTGGTCAGAGACAGTGAGTTTCAAAAGGGTGGGGTAAACATTCATTATCTAGAACAGAAACTCGAGTCCTGAAACACAGAGCGCCTGCACAACCCAATGTGGCAACAAATAAAACTGATGGTCCGCGCCGAGCATTGCGCGGAACTTGAAGCTCTTTTGCTTGAAGCAGGTTCCAGTTCTGTAACCCTGATGGGTGCTGAAGATCAGCCTGTTTTCCAAAGAGAGCCGGGAGCGACACCTCTCTGGGAGACCTCTTCTCTGGTTGGTCTGTTTCCCCTAGAACAGAATCTGCAATCCCTACTCGCAACTTTACAATTTCATCCTCGGGTGCTAAATCGCGACTCACTGCAAATTGAGCCGCTTGAAGAGCAGATGTGGGAGAGGACCTGGATGGAACATTTTGCGCCAAAACAATACGGTAAGCGCCTGTGGATCTGTCCCAGCTGGCAATCGCCACCAGACCCTGAAGCAATAAATATTCTTCTTGATCCCGGGATGGCGTTCGGCACCGGCAGCCATGCCACAACCGCTCTGTGCCTGCGCTGGCTGGAACAAGCCGATTTACGCGACAAAGCGGTGATTGACTATGGGTGTGGCTCAGGAATACTCGCAATCGCTGCAGCACGGCTGGGCGCTGACAAAATCCATGCAGTAGATAATGACCCTCAGGCCATCACCGCGACCGTCGACAACAGTCTACGCAACGACATTCCGCGGCACAAAATCACGGCTTATCTGCCGGAAGCACTGCCGAAACTGCAGGCCGACTTTTTACTGGCAAACATTCTCGCCGAACCTCTGCACGAACTTGCCGATCAGTTTGCAAATCTGGTTAAACCGAAGGGCAAGATCGTGCTCTCAGGGATTCTCGAAGAACAGACAGAGCCTCTGATAGCGCGCTACGGACGTTGGTTTAGCCTCGACAGCACCATGACTGAAGACGGCTGGGTGAGGTTAAGCGGCTCCCGCAGAGCGTGATAAACCAGGGTTAATGCCCTAGAATTCGAGGCAGACTCTGCGCATTGACCCACAAGACTCGGCGGTGCTCGCTGCGTTGACCAAGCAGTGCTTTACCTGTCAGCGCAACACCATACTAACTGATTGGATTGATTTGCCCGAACATGGCGTTTCACATTACCCAATGTCCGTGTTGTAACTCGACTTTCAGCATCAGCGATCGACTGCTGAACGCGGCGAACGGCAAAGTCCGCTGCGGCGTCTGCTTGTCAGTCTTTATCGCAGAGCAACAACTCGTTGATGGCAATCGGGCGGCAGAAGTCAACGAAAGCAACGACTCCGTATTTGTCGGCCACGCGCCTGAAGACTACTTTGATCCTGCCAGCTTTCTGACCCGCGAAGCGCTGCAGCAACAGCCCATGAACAACCGAGTAGCAAATTCAGAGCCGGGATTGGCGAAAAAGACTGAGGCTGAACTCCGCTCAAGTTCTGCGCTGCCGCAGTCATCGGCCAGTCCGGAGTCTGCTGATGACCACGGGTCAGCGAAGGATATCGCAGCCGAACCAGGTTCTGGAGAAGGCCGGGCGGAGGCGATCAAGACCTCAGTAACGCCAGCGGTACAAACCAATAACAGAAGATCTCAGTGCGATTCGCCGGATAAGCTGCCACCCGGTCGCAAGAATGCGCTCGAAGCTCTGCGGCTCGCCAATGAATTCCGACCCGATCAGCAACCCTCCCAAAACCACATGAAAAATGTTCAGCATGCCATTGCGCGGCGCGATGCGGCTCTGAACGCACTGGATCTATTCAGGTCAACAGCGCAAGACACCATCGACAGCACTGGACCCCCGGGCAAACCTGATGAAGTTGCGCGATATCCCGAAGCCCATCGCAGAAAAAAAGATCAGCTCCCAGACACAGTACCTGAGCAGACCGGAAGCCGAAAAGCGACTGACCGATCAGCACCATTGGCGTCGCAGCCCGCCGTCCAAAACGGCCCGCAGAACAACGCGCACACTCCTGCCCCCGCAAAGACGGGGGGCGCTGATATAGCCGGCAGCCTTGAGAAATTAGCCCCTGGAGAGGGCCCGCCTCAAGCCTCACTGACACCGGAAAAGTTGCAGCGGGTTGACACAGCTGCAACGTCTTTTTCTAATGCCGTGACTGAACAGAACGCTGACGCCCAAAACAGCAGCGGTGCAATTCGGGCTCGGGCGCTAAAAATGAAGTTCAAAGATGATCAGGCGCTGGAGCAGCTTGCCACTGAAAATCTGGCAAGCCTGCAACGGGTTGCTACGCCAGTTGAACTGCGCAGTGAATCCCCTGCGCACTGGGGCAGAACACTGACTTTGCTACTGACAGCCGGTATTCTGGGCATGAGTCTCGCCGGACAACATCTGTTGCGAAACCAGGAACACTACAGCCAGCAGGTCCGCTGGCGGCCGCTGCTGGAGTGGGTCTGCGCCAACCGCGGCTGCGATCTACCGCTTTACGAAGATTTATCGGCAATAGAGCCTTCTAATCTCTCAGTTGGGAGTCGTCCCAATCGCGCTGACACCATCATGGTCCAGGTACAGATACGCAACACAGCGCCTTTTGAGCAGGCGTTCCCGGTAATGATTGTGGGTTTCAACACAACGGATAATGAATTGATTGCACTGAGAGAGTTTTCTCCAACAGAATATCTGCAGGGCGAGCTTCCCGAGTCAGCCACGATGCCCGTGATGGCACCCATACCTATAAATCTGGCGCTGATGGACCCTGGAGAGGATGCGGTTAATTACACGCTGGCTTTTCGGCGCCCCTGAGCAGCGACGATGGTCAAACCCCCGAGCCGTGCCGTTCAAGATCGAAAACTCGGATTCATCCTAAGCGCCACCCTCAGCACTGCCATCCCGCGCCTTCTTTCCTCCTCCGAACGGCACGCGTATCATTACGGACAAGTTCGCAGAGTATAATCTCGACTCATGAGCAACCCGCGCCGATAGTCCTTATGAAACACATAGGTCCCTACAAGCTTGAGAACAATCTGTTCCTTGCGCCGATGGTCGGTGTCAGTGATACACCGTTTCGCGAGATTTGTAGCGAGCAAGGCGCAGGCTTGACTGTTGGCGAAATGCTGACCTGCAACAAGGATCTGTGGCACAACGAACGCAACCGGTTGAAACAAATTAAACCACGCATACCGGGCCCTCAGGTGGTGCAGATTGCAGGCTCTGATCCTTTCCTGATGGCAGAGGCAGCTCAGCTCAATGAAGCCATGGGCGCCAGTGCCATTGATATCAACATGGGGTGTCCCGCCAAAAAAGTGCTGAAAAAAGCAGCAGGGTCTGCCTTGCTTAAGGACACAGGCCTGGTTGAGTCGATTCTCAAATCGGTTGTCAGTTCGGTGGACATCCCCGTCACCCTGAAAATCCGCACCGGTTGGTGCCCTGAAACACGCAATGGACCCCTGGTGGCCCGAATTGCCGAAGATGCCGGCATCCAACTCCTGACAGTTCACGGACGCACGCGTGCCGATCGTTTTAAAGGCAAAGCGGAATACGACACGATTGCCGAGATTAAACAGGCAGTCACGATACCTATCATTGCCAACGGGGATATCGACACACCTCAAAAAGCCGCACACGTTTTAGCCTATACTCAAGCCGACGGCGTAATGATCGGGCGTGCAGCTCAGGGGCGGCCCTGGCTGTTCAATGAAATTGCCTGCTACCTCGCAACCGGCGCAGATAAATTTGTTACTTCCCTTCCCGAGAAAACCAGAGTGATCCAGTCTCATTTAAAAAAAATGCACACTTTCTATGGCAAAGTAAAAGGGGTGTGGTACGCTCGAAAGCACGTCGCCGGATACCTAAAAGGCTTGCCGTCGGCCAGAGAATTCATGACCGAATTCAACGCTTCTGATTCGGGACAGCAACAACTAGAACTCATCGAACACTACTTTGATTGCTTGATGCAGCAAAGAGACGGAGCCATCGCCACATGAACAAATTGGACGGAGCAATAGCGTTATCAAGTTTCGCCCTCTCGGAAACTGGTAAGCGCTTCAGCCATACGCCCCAGCCTTCCCATGATACTCCGGCTCAAGAATCTACGCTTCGCGGTCAGGTTGAAAAGTCTCTGCAGCGCTATTTCACTCAGCTTGATAATGAACCGGTCACCGATTTACACCGCCTTGTGATTTCGGAAGTGGAAGCACCTCTGCTTGAAGCCGTCATGCGTTATACCGGTAATAATCAAAGCAAGGCTTCTATCATGCTGGGTTTGAACCGTGGTACTCTGCGCACCAAGCTGAAACTCTACGGCATGCTGTAACGCACAGCCGAGCCAACCTACCGCTAACCAACTTAGATCAACAGAACCTATGAGCACAGATGACTCTGTCGCCGTTCGTCGGGCGTTAATCAGCGTATCCGACAAGACCGGCATCGCGGACTTTGCCCAATCACTTCATGAACTGAACATCGATATACTGTCCACCGGAGGCACACATCGACTGTTGACGGAGTCGGGCATTCCGGCCGTTGAGATCTCCGACCACACCGGTTTCCCGGAAATGATGGATGGCCGGGTGAAAACACTTCACCCCAAAATTCACGGAGGGATCTTAGCCAGGCGGGGTCAGGACGAAGAGGTCATGTCCGAGCACGATATACCGCCGATAGACCTGGTTGTGGTTAATCTATATCCTTTTGAAGACACAGTGGCTGAACCCGACTGTAATCTAGCGAAAGCAATCGAAAACATCGATATCGGCGGGCCCACCATGCTTCGAGCTGCGGCCAAGAACAACCGGTTCGTAGGGGTCGTGGTCAATCCCGAAGACTACGCGCTAGTGCTGAAACAGCTGGAGAACAACGCATGCTGCCTTGACCAGACAACCCGCTTTGATCTGGCCGTCAAAACCTTCGAACATACGGCAGCCTACGACGATGCCATTGCCAATTATCTCGGTGCACGAGGAGCTGACGGGGCATCTCATGAATCACCCTACAGCCGCACCTTCAACAGTCAGTTTCACAAAAAGCAGGATATGAGATACGGCGAAAATCCCCACCAAAGTGCCGCATTTTACGTGGAGCGCGAGCCCGCCGAAGCCAGCGTAAGCACTGCCATCCAACTTCAGGGGAAAGCACTTTCTTACAACAATATCGCGGACACCGACGCAGCACTGGAATGCGTCAAGAGTTTCTCCGAGCCGGCATGCGTTATCGTCAAACATGCTAACCCCTGTGGGGTTGCGATTGCCGTCAGCGTCCTCGAAGCTTATGAACTCGCGTTCCGGACCGACCCCACTTCAGCGTTTGGTGGTATCATTGCGCTAAACCGAGAACTTGACGAGAGTGCGGCCAGACGCATAACTGAACAGCAGTTCACTGAGGTCATTATCGCGCCGAGCGTTTCACAGGCCGCACTGGCAGTAACTGCTAAAAAGAAGAACGTCCGTGTCCTGAGTTGCGGTCAATGGCAGCAGTTTCGGGCGTCAGAGCTGGACTATAAACGGGTGAATGGCGGCCTGCTGATTCAGGATAGAGACATTCACCAGATCAGCGAGACGGACCTGACTGTAGTCAGCAAGCGTGAGCCTGACGCCACCGAAACTCAGGACCTGATGTTTGCTTGGTCCGTTGCCCAGTTTGTCAAATCCAACGCGATTGTTTACTGCAAAAACCAGCAGACCATCGGGATTGGCGCAGGCCAGATGAGCAGAGTCTACAGTGCCAAAATTGCAGGCATTAAAGCGGCAGACGAAGGGCTAGAAGTGCCAGGTTCGGTCATGGCTTCTGACGCCTTCTTCCCCTTTAGAGACGGAATTGATGCCGCAGCCGCGGCAGGCATCACAGCAGTCATTCAGCCCGGAGGGTCTATGCGAGATGATGAAGTGATTGCAGCTGCCGATGAAGCAGGCATGGCAATGGTCTTTACAGGCATCAGACACTTCAGACACTAATAGCAAGAGCAGTGGGCGCGTACAAACTCTTCATTCACGGAACCCTACCATCATGAACATTCTTGTTATCGGCTCTGGCGGCAGAGAACATGCTCTGGCCTGGAAATGCGCACAGACAAACCAGATCACCAATGTCTATGTCGCTCCCGGCAACGCTGGCACTAGCCGCGAGCCGAAAGTTAAGAATATCACTATAGACATTTTGGACTTCCCCGCTCTAGCGCAGTTTGCTGAGGAGAATCAGATACGTCTGACCATTGTGGGACCTGAGGCGCCTTTAGTAGAGGGTATTGTTGATTTTTTCCAGAAGAAGGGACTGGCCTGTTTTGGACCATCGCGAGCCGCCGCCCAGCTGGAAGGCTCCAAAGCTTTTACCAAGGAATTCCTGAAACGCCACAGCATTCCGACCGCTGCCTTTGAAACTTTCACTGACTCTGCCTCCGCCGTCTCCTATGTGCAGACCCGCGGAGCGCCGATCGTGATAAAGGCAGACGGCCTGGCAGCCGGCAAAGGTGTAATTGTTGCGGAAACTGAAGCGCAGGCCATCGCTGCCGTTGAAGACATGCTTCAGGGTAATAAATATGGCGATGCCGGCCATCGCGTGGTCATCGAGGATTTTCTCGTTGGCGAGGAAGCCAGCTTCATTGCCATGGTAGATGGCGAAAATATTCTGCCGATGGCGACCTCTCAGGATCACAAGGCGCGGGACAATGGTGACCAAGGCCCCAACACCGGAGGCATGGGTGCATATTCACCGGCACCCGTGGTCAGTAATTCTGTTCATGAGCGGATCATGGAAGAGGTCATTCGTCCGACTGTCGCAGGCATGATGCGTGATGGCCATCCCTACGTCGGTTTTCTCTACGCAGGGCTCATGATTGACCAAGATGGCAACCCCAGCGTAGTGGAATTTAATTGCCGCTTTGGAGATCCGGAAGCCCAGCCGGTCATGATGCGGCTGAAGTCTGACCTTACTGAGCTTTGCCAGCTGGCTCTGGCCGGCCAGCTTGACTCAGCGAAAGCACAATGGGACGAGCAGCCGGCTGTGGGTGTCGTTCTGGCGGCTGGGGGTTATCCTGGTAATTATAAAAAGGGCGCCGTCATTCAGGGGCTTGATGCGCAGCACAGCGAATCACAGAAGATCTTCCACGCTGGCACCCGGGAGGACAGCGGCCAGGTGCTGACGAACGGAGGTCGCGTACTCTGCGCCGCTGCCTTGGGGCGATCAGTGGCTGCAGCCCAGCGTTCCGCCTATGAGCTGGCGGCCGGCATAAGCTGGGAAAATGTCTACTTCCGCACAGACATTGCTTACCGGGCCATAGCGCGAGAGAATGGCTAGATGATTAGAACTCCTTTAAATTTCCTTGACAACGCTCTGGTTCAGTTTGATCAGGCTCTTCGCACTTGTGTTCCCGGCAGCACATTATCACAGCGGCTCTCTCCCGCCAGCTCGCTGGATCAACCGGAACTATCAGAAACTGAGCGTCAACATGCCGCAGGCCTTATGCGCATCAATCACACCGGGGAAGTGTGCGCTCAGGCGCTTTACGCGGGGCAGGCCAGCACAGCCAAGCTTGAGCAAGTTCGGGAGTCCATGGATGAGGCCGCCGCCGAGGAAAGAGATCATCTGGCTTGGTGCGAAACGCGGCTGTCGGAACTGCAGAGCCGGCCTTCCCTGCTTAACCCTATCTGGTACGCCATGTCGTTCGGACTGGGCGCTGCCGCTGGGCTGGCGGGAGACAAATGGAGCTTGGGCTTTGTGGCCGAAACTGAAAAGCAGGTTTGCGAGCACTTGGAAGCACATCTAGACCAACTTCCTGAAGGAGATCACCGCAGTAAAGCCGTCCTGACTCAGATGATTCAGGATGAGCGTCACCATGGCGAAAAGGCAACGCAGGCCGGTGGTGCGCCACTACCACTGCCCGTCAGGCAAGCCATGCTCGGCATGTCACAAATCATGAAGCTCACTACCTATCGGGTGTGAGCAGGCGGCGAAGCTGACAGCCGCTCTTGCTAGGCCTCGACGATTTCGAAGCCATGGGTGATTTTGACACCGCCGTTTTTCAGCATGATTGATGCGGAACAGTACTTGTCTGCCGACAGTTCGATCGCGCGTTTTACCTGCGCCTCATTGAGTGACTTCCCCGTCACCACAAAGTGGAGGTGGATAGACTCAAACACAGCAGGCGTTGCATCAACCCTAGAGGCTTCGATTTCCGCCTCGCAGGCAGTGACCTCTTGACGCGCTTTCTTCAAGATAGTTACCACATCATAAGATGAGCAACTGCCAACGCCGAGCGCTACCAGCTCCATGGGGCGCATCCCGAGGTTACGCCCTCCGCTTTCAGGCGCCCCATCCAGTACTATGCCGTGGCCGGAGTCGGACTCTGCGACAAACATGACATCTTGAACCCATTTGATTCGTCCTTTCATATCACCTCTCCAATGCTTTGACCTGTTCAACACACAGGGACAGGCGCCTGTACGGCGGCCGCCACAGACTAGCTGCCAGGGAACAGCTCCCGAAGTTTGGCACCCGGCTGTTCTGATCGCATCAGCGATTCACCGATGAGAAAACCAAAAAGACCGTTTCTATGCATCAGCGCGACGTCCTCCGGACTGTGAATTCCGCTTTCAGTAATCACCAGACGATGGTCCGAGAGTCCCGCAGCCAGATCGATACTGGTTTGCAAACTGGTAGTGAAGGTGTGCAGATCCCGGTTATTAATGCCAATCAAATCCGTATCGAGCTCCAGAGCAATCTCCAGCTCAGCATTGTTATGCACCTCAACCAGAACATCGAGTGACAGTTCTCTGGCATAGACTGCTAATTCACGAAGCTGAGAAGCATCAAGGGCGGCGACAATCAGGAGCACGCAGTCCGCTCCGAGGGCGCGGGATTCGGCAATCTGGTACGGGTCAATCATAAAATCCTTGCGAATGACCGGTAGCTTACATGCAGCACGCGCTTGCTGCAGAAACGCGTCGGCACCCTGGAAGTACTTTTCGTCTGTCAGCACAGACAGGCAAGTTGCACCATGCTCGGCGTAATCTGCAGCATGCCTTGCTGGATCAAAGTCTTGCCTGATCAGACCCTTGGACGGTGAAGCCTTTTTGATTTCAGCTATCACGGCCGATTTGCTTTCGGCGATTCTGGCACGCATTGCCGCGGAGAACCCCCGGACCGGCGGCGCCTGCGAGATCGCTACTTCTAGCTCGCTCAGGCTACGCTGCCGTTTCGCGATAGCCAGCTCTGTTGCCTTGGTTTCAAGGATCTGCTCAAGAATAGTCATGAATTCAGGAGCACTGACTCTGGGTAAAAGTCACGAGCGCCTCAAGTTTAGCCAGTGCTTCTCCGCCTGTAAGCACTGATTTTGCCATCTCCACGCCTTCAACTAGACTGCTGGTCAACTGAGCCGCATAGATCGCTGCCCCCGCGTTCAGCGCCACGATGTCGCCCGCAGCCCTGTGCGAATAGTTAAGCGCCTGTTTAAGAAGCTCTAGACTTTCAGCTGCACTGTTTACCTGCAGCGCGGTGAAATCTGCCTGCCTTTCGATACCAAAGTCTTCGGGACTGACTTGATAGAAGCTGAGCTCGCCCCCGTTAAGCTCACCCACCTGCGTGTCCGCGCTGGTACTGATTTCATCAAGACCATCATCAGCCGCCACAACCAGCACATGCCTACTGCCTAGGCCTTTCAGTGTCTCGAGAATCGTCGGTATCCACTGCGCATCAAAAACGCCCATAATTTGATTGGGCGCGCCGGCCGGGTTGGTCAGCGGGCCGAGGAGATTAAAGACCGTGCGCACGCCAATTTCCCGGCGAGCGGCAATCACATGTTTCATCGCACTGTGGTGGGCCGGAGCAAACATGAAACCTACGCCGACACGATCGATACAGTGGCCAACCTGCTCAGCACCCAATGACAGGTTTACTCCGGCCGCTTCAAGGACATCTGCGCTGCCGCTTTTGCTAGTGGCCCCGCGATTACCGTGTTTGGCAACCTTCGCGCCCGCAGTCGCTGCCACCAGTGCCGAGGCGGTGGACACATTGAATTTGTTAGAACCGCTGCCTCCGGTTCCGCAGGTATCCACCAGATGGCTCTGATCTGAAACATTAACCAAGGTGGCAAGCTCGCGCATAACTGACGCGCCGCCGAGCAATTCAGCCGGCCGCACACCTTTCATTTGCAGACCTACTAGGAATCCCGCGTTTTGAGCGTCAGTGCTAGCACCGGACATGATAAGGCGCATGACAGAACTCATTTCTTCGCTATTGAGATCCACACCACCGGTGACCCGTTTTATCGCACTGACTATCTCCACAACGTTTTTTTACCCGTAAATATCAGTTAATTATTGACTTGCACCGGCCCGGCTGGACGCTAGGGTTGCAGAAAATTTTTCAGAAGCTGATGCCCATGCTCGCTCATGATGGATTCCGGATGGAATTGCACACCTTCTACTGCGAGAGATTTATGGCGCACCGCCATGATGTCTTCCAGATTTCCGTTCTTATCTTCTGTCCAGGCAGTTATTTCAAGAGATTCCGGCACGGTAGCTTTGTCTATTACCAGAGAATGATACCGCGTTGCCATCAGCGGATTAGCCAAACCTCGGAAAACACCGGTCGCCTGATGGTGGATCGGAGACAGCTTTCCATGCATAACCTTACCGGCGCGAATGATGCGCCCACCAAATGCCTGACCGAGACTCTGATGTCCAAGGCAAATACCCAGAATCGGCATTTTACCAGCAAAGCGCTCAACTACTGCCAGCGAGATCCCTGCATGATCTGGTGTGCAGGGCCCCGGCGAAAGGACAATCTGATCCGGGGCTATCGCCTCGATCTCATCGAGCGTAACCGCATCATTTCGATACACCTGTACCTCTGCCCCGAGCTCACCTAGGAACTGCACCACGTTGTAGGTGAAGGAATCATAGTTGTCGATCATCAACAGCATAGCGGGATAGTGGCTCGAGGCTGATTTCTACGGCACATCTTAGCAGTCTAGCCCAAAGCTGTCTTGATTCCTTGATCAATCCCCCGATTGATCTTCGCAAGCCGCCCGCGCGTACTTCAAGTTCACCCTCGGAGCACGACTGCATGACTGCACAAGCCTCACTTATGTGGTTCCGCCAGGACCTGCGACTGCGAGACAATCCAGCACTGACCGCGGCAGCCAACAGCGGCCCGATCCTGCCCGTTTATATTCTCGATGACACCAATTCAGCGCCATGGCAACTCGGCGCTGCCAGCCGCTGGTGGCTTCACCAGTCGCTCAACGCACTGAATATGCAACTGAACAACCGACTTATGGTGCTGCGCGGTGATCCTCGCAAACTTATTCCTGCACTGGCGGCAGATTACGGCATCGAGAAGATTTTCTGGAATCGGTGCTATGAACCTTGGCGCAGCCAAAGAGACAGCGAACTCAAACAGACGCTCAAAGACTCAGGCCTCAGCGTCAGCAGCAGCAACGCTTCTTTGTTAATCGAGCCCTGGCTCAACCTCAAGGACGATGGCACACCCTATAAAGTCTTCACCCCGTTTTACAAAAAAGCGTTGAGCAAGGGAATCGCTCTGGACCCGGTGTTGGCGGCGGAGCCAGCGCCAGAGTTCATCCCGGCGGAACTGCCTGCCAACCGGCTCGATACTTTGGAGCTGATGCCAGCGGTTGAGTGGCACAGCGGCTTTGCGAAAATTTTTACACCCGGCGAAGCAGGCGCCGAGCAGCAGCTGGCGCGTTTTCTCGAACACGGCATCAGCAATTATCAAAAGGGCAGAGATTTTCCAGCGCTGGAATCTGTCTCAAGGTTGTCACCCCATATTCACTTTGGCGAAATAGCGCCACACCGCATCTACAAGGAAAGTCTGGAATTCGGGAGGCTCAAGGGCATTGAGAGCGAAAGCGAGCATTTCGGCAGGGAACTGGTCTGGCGGGAATTTTCTTACAGCTTGCTGCACTATTTCCCATCGCTCACTGAAAACAATATGAACCGGACCTTCGATCATTTCCCATGGCTACAAGATAAGTCTTTGCTCCACACCTGGCAAACAGGACAGACCGGCTATCCTTTGGTGGATGCCGGCATGCGCGAACTGTGGCAGACCGGCTACATGCACAATCGCATACGTATGGTTGTTGGCTCTTTTCTGGTCAAGAACTTAATGCAGGACTGGCGGGAAGGTGCCCGCTGGTTCTGGGATTGCCTTGTAGACGCTGATCTAGCCAGCAACACGGCAAGCTGGCAATGGGTCGCAGGCTGTGGTGCCGATGCCGCACCCTACTTCCGGATCTTCAATCCGATCAGTCAGTCGGAGAGATTCAAAGCAGCACCCTACATCAGGCGCTTTGTGCCCGAACTGGCTCAGCTGGATGACAAACACATCCACGAGCCGTCAGCTGCTCCGGAATTAATCCTCGCTGCAGCAGGCGTTCAGCTGGGCGTGAATTATCCTGAGCCTGTCGTGGGTTTAAAAGCCTCGAGGGAAAAAGCGCTGGAAGCCTACCAGCAGCTTAAGGCTAGGAATCAAGCCTGAGACCCTGCTGGGTGAGCTGAAGAGCACGGACGATTGCCCGAGCCTTGTTTTGCGTTTCTTCCCATTCCGATTCTGGCTGAGAGTCGGCCACAATGCCCGCCCCTGCCTGCACATGGAGCACCCCATCCTTGATGACTGCTGTGCGAATCGCAATAGCCATATCCATGTTCTCATTCCAACCCAGATAACCCATGGCACCACCGTAAATACCCCGCTTTTGCGGCTCAAGCTCATCAATGATTTCCATTGCGCGCACCTTGGGCGCCCCGCTGAGAGTCCCCACGGGCAGCGTCGA
>JASMER010000089.1 GCA_030752195.1 Gammaproteobacteria bacterium | reverse complement strand
TCTTCGCCCCCACGTCACAACACTGGTAACTTGATCAGCGTGGCGCTCTGCCGGGCAGAATTTGCTTAAAATCTAGTGCCATCTGAATGACTCATCTGAGCGCCACAGAGCAAGCTGTTGGCAAACTCAAATTATGTGTCTATTCTGATTGACCGTCCTAATTATTGTTTTCTACTTGGGTGGGGTATATCCGCAGCCAGACTCCGTTTAATCAGAGCGTAAAACCCCCGATAAATCCTAGCTTTATGGCACACCTCAAGTAATCCTGATGCTATAGAGAAATGTCTTTTCTAGCAAGGCCTTAGTGTCCTAAAACCCTTGAAAACAAGGCGTCACGCGAGCGTTTTTGACAGGAAGCTGTCAGCTTCAAATCGGTTTAGATAATACCACTAACAATCAACCCAGAAATCTGTAAAATCCTCGGTCTGACTATGCCGTCATCCGGTGGCCGCTACCATCAACGTGAATGAGAGAACAAACCGCGACCCACAGGGTCTAAAATCCGGCGTAGCCAGTGACCAACACCGTTTATTCTTTGCCGAGCTAAGCAGTACGCAATGACCGACATTACCACGCAATCAACAGCCAGTTGGCGAGACTACTATGAAATGTGCAAGCCCCGCGTGGTGATGCTCATGATTTTGACGTCTCTGGTTGGCATGCTGTTAGCCGTGCCCGGTATGGTGCCGGTCGATATCCTAATTCTCGGCAATTTGGGGATCGCGCTGGTCGCCGGTTCGGGCGCAGTGGTCAATCACCTGATCGACCGCAAGATCGATGTGGTGATGAAGCGCACCCATAACCGACCAATCCCTCAGGGCCGAGTCGATCCTTTGCAGGCCGGTATTTTTGCCGCCGTGATCGGTCTAGCCGGTATGGCGATCATGATGATATGGGTGAATCCGCTGTCGGCCTGGCTGACGCTGGCCTCATTCGTTGGGTATGCCTTCATCTATACCGGTTATCTGAAGCATGCCACGCCGCAGAATATTGTCATCGGCGGGCTCGCCGGCGCGATGCCGCCTCTGCTGGGCTGGTCGGCGGTTACTGGCACAATCGAAGCGGATGCGGTGGTGCTAGTGCTGATCATCTTTGCCTGGACGCCTCCTCACTTTTGGGCTCTGGCCATCAATCGTAAGGAAGAATACGCCAAATCTGGGATTCCCATGTTACCCGTCACCCACGGGGAGCGGGTGACCAAGATCCATATTCTGGTATACACCGCCATTCTAGTTCTTATCAGTGTATTTCCATCCCTAATCGGTAACAGCAGCCTTTTCTATCTTGCAGCGGCGGTCGCACTCGGCGCGGGCTTTCTCCACTGGTCCGTTAAACTTATGCGCAGGCCGGAGCCCAGCACGGCAATGGACACCTTTAGGTATTCGATTGTCTATCTGGCGCTGCTCTTTATTGCCCTGGTGGTCGACCACTATCTCTTTTGATCGGAGGAAGACTCCGTGCAATTGTCCCGCAATTCAAAAATCTCTCTCGTCGCTTTTTTCGTGTTTGACCTGCTGTTAGCCTTCTGGCTGATTATTTTGTTTCAGGCGCGCGATGAGGTAGAGAATATTCATTCGCTCAATGCGCTCGGCGCTGTCGAATATCCGGACCCCTATCGTCTGACCCCCTTTCAGCTAAGTGATCAGGATGGTGACCCGTTTCTGGTTGATAATTTCGCAGGGCGGTGGTCACTGGTTTTTTTTGGTTTCACCTCCTGCCCGGATGTTTGTCCGATTACCATGTCGGAGTTAGCACAGGCCTACCGGATAATCACAGAGATGCCGGATTTGCCCGACCCGCAGGTGGTATTCGTTTCGGTTGATCCGGAGCGAGACAGCATGCAGGCTGTAAAACGTTATGTTGAGCAGTTCAGCACGGATTTCATTGGCCTGTCCGGATCAGAATCGAGCATTGGCACCTTGGCCAGCCAACTTTTTGTCGCTTTCAGTAGGGTTGATCATACAGACATGGATTTAGAGAAGGCGGGCCATGTGTCACACATATCCGAACGCGGTGTGATAGGTGATGGCTACATGATCAATCACAATATCCACGTCTCACTGGTGAACCCGGAGGCGGAGCTTGTCGCGCTGATCAGGCCACCAGTTCGGCGTGAGTCTTTGGTGCAGGCGTATAAACTGCTGATAAACGAATAGCGCCAGCTGCCAGAGCCGCTGATTGATGGGGTCGCGACCTGTATTAAACAATACAAGAAGGACTGATCGATGACGAATGCGAAGGAATTGATTCTGGTAGACGGGTCGTCCTATCTTTTCCGCGCTTTTCATGCTCTGCCGCCGTTGGTTAACAGCCGCGGTCAGGCCACCGGCGCGGTCAAAGGCGTCATCAATATGATTCGCTCCCTGATCAAATCGCACTCTGATGCCAATATTGCCATTGTCTTCGACGCTAAGGGGAAGACGTTTCGCAATGAGATCTACGGCGAATACAAGGCTCACCGACCACCCATGCCGGATGAGCTTCGCAGTCAGATAGAGCCGATTCATGACATCATCCGTGCCATGGGCCTGCCGCTGCTGATCATCCCAGGCGTTGAGGCAGATGACGTCATCGGGACGCTGGCTCACAAGGCCGCCGAGCTGGGTCAGAAGACACTCATTTCAACTGGCGACAAGGACCTAGCACAGCTGGTAAATGAACACGTCACCTTGATGAACACCATGACCAGTGAAGTACTGGATATCTCGGGCGTCGAAAAAAAGTTCGGTATAGGTCCCACTCTGATCGTAGACTTCCTAGCGCTGACGGGAGACAAGGCTGACAACATTCCGGGAGTCCCCGGAGTCGGCCCGAAGACGGCGGTCAAGTGGCTGTTGGAATATGGCTCCATGGAAGGCATCATCGAGAACGCAGAATCAGTGAGTGGCAAGATTGGAGAGCGCTTGCGCGAGAATTTCGATCAGTTGCGGCTGTCTTTTGAGCTGGCGACAATCAAGCTGGATGTTGAACTTGAGTTGGAGATTCCCCAGCTGGTGCACGGCAAAGCGGACGAGGCGGCGCTTTATGATCTGTTCTCGGTCATGGAGTTCAAAACCTGGATCAGTGAGCTTGAGGAGAAAGGCGTCACCGGCTCTGGCCGGGGTGAGGCCGGAGACCTGGCAGCGAATAAGATAGAGGCCAAGTCAGGGAGTTACACAGAGAAAGGGGGTACAGCCGCTCAGGCCGCGCCCGAAGCTCCATCCGTGACGTCTGCGGAGACCTACTACCAATGCATCACCGACAGAGAATCACTCGACAAGCTGCTGGCGTCCCTGCAGCGGGAGATTGAGCGGAAGGGCCGCAACGCGCGCTTTGCCCTGAGCGTTGAGTTTGACGGCGATCATTTCCTCAGCACCCACTTGCTCGGCATCGGACTGAGTTACCAGCTAGGCAAGGCGCACTACATCCCCGTCGGTCATGCCTCGCTAGAGGTGCAGCAATTGCCTGCAGAAGAGGTCCTCGCTGCCCTTAAGCCGGCACTGGAAAATGCCGAGATTTCAAAATCGGGTTACGACCTCAAGAAGCAGCGGCATGTGCTGCAGAACCTGGGCATTGATCTGCAGCCGCTAAAGTCCGACGTGCTGCTAGCCTCTTATGTGCTGAATTCGGTGGCGGTCAAACACAAGCTACCCGACATCATCCGCTTTTACCTTGATTTGGATCCGATCGACCTCGAGTCACTGCTGGGCAAGGGGCGCAGTAAGCTTGCACCAAGGGAAGTTAATCTGCCCGACTTCAGCGAGTATGCCTGTCAGCGCGTTGATTGCATCAACCGTCTGGCCCTGAGTCTGGAGCATGAGATGAAAGCGGCGGGCGAGCTGGCAGGACTTTACCGCTATTACGAAACACCGTTGATTTCAGTGCTGCAGCAGGTGGAGCGCAACGGGATTGCGCTCGATGCCGGCGTGCTCGAAAAGCAGAGCGCGGAGCTGGCTGGGCAGCTTGAGCGAATTCAGACTGAGGTGTTTGCATTGGCAGGTGAGCAGTTCAATATTTCCTCACCGAAGCAGCTACAGACTATTTTTTACGAGAAGCTCGAACTGCCTGTCCTCAAGAAAACCAAAACCGGGCAGCCCTCTACCGCTGAGGCGGTCCTACAGGAGCTGGCACAGGACTATGAGCTTCCCCGTCTGATTCTGGAACATCGCTCACTCAACAAGTTGAAGTCCACCTACACGGACAAATTGCCGCTGGAGGTCAATAAAGAGACGGGCAGAATTCACTCATCATTCCAGCAGGCCGTGGCGGCAACGGGCAGGCTGTCTTCCAGTGACCCGAACTTGCAGAACATCCCCATACGCACCGCAGAGGGCCGACGGGTGCGACAGGCTTTTGTTGCCAGCGCGGGCCACAAGCTGCTCGCTGCAGACTACTCGCAGGTGGAACTGCGAATCATGGCGCATCTGTCACGTGATCCCGGGCTGCTTACCGCATTCACCAGCGATCAGGATGTGCACCGGGCCACTGCAGCCGACGTCTTCAACGTCTGTCTCGAGGACGTCAGCACCGACCAGCGCCGCTCGGCCAAAGCCATTAACTTTGGTCTGATCTACGGGATGTCCGCCTTCGGGTTGGCCAACCAGCTGAATGTCTCGCGCGGCGAGGCGCAGGAATATGTCGACAGATACTTTGAGAAGTATCCCGGCGTGCGCGGATACATGGAACAGACTCAGGCACTCGCTGATGAAAAGGGCTATGTGGAAACCCTGTTCGGCCGGCGGCTTTATTTACCCGACATCCATGCGGGAAATGCAATGATCCGCAAGGCGGCTCAAAGAACCGCAATCAATGCACCGATGCAAGGGACAGCCGCTGATATCATCAAGCAGGCCATGATTGATATTGCCAACTGGCTGGAGCAGGATCCAATCGACGCGTGTATGATTCTGCAGGTTCACGACGAGCTTGTGTTTGAAGTCAAAGAAGATGACGTGGCGCTATTAACAGAGGGAGTCAGATTTCGCATGGCTTCCGCCGCCGCACTGGACGTGCCGCTGGTGGTCGACGTAGGAGTCGGTGACAATTGGGATGAAGCTCACTAATCACCAGATTCAGGCCTTTCACTTTCAACGGCCGCCCCTTCGGTAAACCACTGTAATAACTGATCGCGGGCTCGGTCTACGCCGGTGCCATTATGCGCCGAGAACAGCTCCACCCGAACCAGCGTTTCATCCTGTAATTCCTTTTTCACCCTAAGGAGCGTGTTTTTTGCTGCGCCCCGCTTCAGCTTGTCCGCCTTGGTCAGCAGCAGTAATACCGGCAGTCCGGACTGTACAGACCAGGAGACCATCTGCTGGTCAAACTCCTTCATGGGATGCCGGATGTCGGACAGTACGACCAGACCTGCCAGTGTCACCCGCTCGCGCAGATATTTTTCCAGTTCACGCTGCCACTTTTCCTTGACGGCGATCGGCACCTTGGCGAACCCGTAACCTGGCAAGTCCACCAGATAATGGCGACTCTCAACCTCAAAAAAGTTGATCAGTTGGGTGCGCCCCGGTGTCTTGCTGATCCGGGCCAGCGCTCTCTGGCCGGTAATGGCATTTATCGCTGATGATTTGCCGGCATTTGAGCGGCCTGAAAAGGCGATTTCGGCCAGGCTGTCCTCGGGACAGCCGGCAAGCCGGTCGGCACTGGTAGTGAAATGGGTCTGGTTAAAATTCATCAAAAATCAACATGTGCCGAGGCCCTCGCGCATAGTGTCGCTGCGCCTATTACGATATAATCTAGCCACGGTTTTGCGGGCGATGTGGAGAAACGCAGCGAAATCGCTCAGCGGAGCCAGTTGGCCATGGCCTTCGGTCCGTTGCAGATCAACCAGGGTATATCATACCCTTGCTTGCCGCGTATCCCACAGTGCGCTGGGCATATTTCCGTATTTGAGAATTAAGTTGAGGTTTTCAGGAACACCCATGAGTAAGCACGTATTTGTTATAGTCACCGCACTTTTCACCGGTTTGCTTGCTGGCTCTGTCTCCGGTCAGGGCGATGCAGCAGCGGGCCAGGCAAAATCAGCGCTCTGCGCGACCTGTCACGGCGCTGACGGCAACAGCGCAATCGCGATGAACCCCAAGTTGGCTGGCCAGAATGCCAACTATCTCGTCAAGCAGCTGAACGACTACAAGTCAGGTGCGCGGGTAAACGCCACCATGGCGGCGATGGCGGCCGGGCTGTCGGAAGAAGACATCGCGGATATTGCGGCCTGGTACTCCTCGCAGCAGCCTACCTTGCTTGGGGCAGACCCTGGATCGCTGGAGCTGGGTGCCTCACTATATCGGGGTGGCAACAAGGAGCTGTCGATTGCTGCCTGTTCTGCCTGCCATTCTCCTTCGGGGCAGGGCAACGGCCCGGCCGGATTCCCGGCTCTGGGCGGGCAGCATCCGGAATACACCCTGATGC
>JASMER010000088.1 GCA_030752195.1 Gammaproteobacteria bacterium | reverse complement strand
GAACGGCAGTCCGGATTCTGTCAGCCAGTTTAAGGCATCCTGCTCTTGCTTCAGCATGGCAATTGTTGCGAAGGATCCTGCAACCGTGCACAGATTCGCTGAAACGCTCACAGCTCTCAGCCCTGCGCAAGGCCAGCCTGTTCTGGGGTTTAACAGATGACTGTAACGTTTCCCATCAAACACGAAAGAGCGCTCATAATCACCAGAAGACGCCAGGCCACCTTCAAATAAATGAAAATGTGACATGATTTTCGTTGAGTCTTCCGGGTGCGTGATGCCTATCGGCCAGGGTCGGTTTTCCGGCTGCGATCCGATTGCAGCGAAGTCGCCTCCGAGATTTATCAGACCGCGCTTGACGCCGAGTTCCCGAGCCAGGTTGGCCAGACTGTCCGCGGCGTATTCCTTTACGATGCCGCCAAAATCAATTTCCATGTTCTCGGGTAGAAATAACATATCGTCGTGCCAGTGAAGCCTTTCGTACCCAATCAGTGGTAACGTTTCTTGTAGCTCGGATTCGTCGGGTACCCGTTTGCGACTGAAATCCCAAACGCGACGCAGAACTCCCGCAGTGATATCAAACAGCCCGTCGCTCTGTTCATAGCAAGTCTGTGCATGTTCAAACAGCTTCAGAGTCTCGACATCTATTTTGATGCCGGTCTGATCGCCCGCACTGCGGTTGATTTTGCTGAGGAAACTGTCTTCCCGGTAGCGTGTGTATTTGCTTTCAAGTCGATTAACCTCGTCGATCAGTCGTCGAACCATTCTCCTGGCACTGATGCGAGACGCTTCGTAAAGCTGAATCTCGCAGTAGGTTCCCATTGCCTTGAATCCTGCATGGCGCAGATTGGTGCTCATCGCTTTTCCGTGCGGTTAGAACGAGTAATTCACGCCGAGCGATAGTCGGGTGAACTGGACCAGTCCGGGGCTGGGTTGATCAACGGTGAAAGCCGAGTACTTTTCATTAGCTACGTAACGTTCGGCGGTAAGAGTGGCGCTCCACCCACCAAAATCCGCGACTACGCTCAGGCCTCCGCTGACGGCACCGAATGCCGACAGTCGATAATCGCTGGACTGACTTTCAGACAGCGGCTTCAGGAAATCATCAATATTTGTATAAAAGTCGGCGGCAGTCTGACTGTAATAGCGGAGCATCGGAACGATTTTGAGTGACCGTGTTACGTTCTGGAACCAAGACAGATCGAGCGTGTGGGAACGAACGCCAAAATCGTCCCGATAATAACGATAGTCGCTCTGCAGTGCGCCATCTGCCTCGATAAAGAAATAGCGCAGTGAATTCGCGAAAGCAATTTGGGTCTTTCCATCTGGCCTGCTGTCCTGAAGTTTGTATGGATCAGATAAAAAGCCCGATTGCCCGGTCAGGCTCAGTGCCGTCTGGAAACTGGCAACCGGGTTCAGCACCTGGCTCAAACTCACTGCCACCGAGCTTGCACGTTTGTTCTCATGACGCACGCGATTAAAGCGCTCAGCATCGCTGGGGAAGATGCTGTCATCAGAATGACTCAGACTCACTGTCAGGGTAGTAAGATCATTGTTGAAGTTCCGTGAGCCGCTCATGCTGACGTATTTAGCGCGGTAATCATTTTCCTCCGAGTAGCCAATTGCTCCCCCAATATTTCCGCGTGTGCCATAGTACCGAGCACCAATGCTGACTTCGCTCCTAGAATCGTAGATGCCGCTTGCTCCGCTCATGTTGATCACCGGCTGTCCGTTGGTGCCTGCTGTCGAGAACCATGGAGAAGCGCCGCTCATATTTTCATGGTTTGCGTTGATGAATAGCGCATAGTCACGACCAAGTGGAGAAATAAATTGAAATTGGTGTACGTCGATGTCGTATCGTTCGAGCTCGCCAAATGGAACCTGTTCACGACTTAGTTCATCTTCCTGATAGTTCGAGATCTTATAAGAAAGTGAAGAGGTTAGAGGCGGCGTATCGGCCTCGGCGATGCCGGGCAGTGCAAGGGCCGAAGTGGACAGAGCGATCAGGCTGCGTGACGCGGGTTTTTTCAATGGGAGACCTCAATGGTCCGAAGGCCGGCGAGCCCTGAAAACTAGTTGCATCCGCAACCGCCGCCGGCGGCGATGTTGCCACCTGAGGAGGCTTCTTTACTGAAAAAAATATGGTCGTTAAGAGCGCGTTCCAGTGGGTCGCTGTCCCAGGCCATTTCCTGTTTGGCCAGGTAACCACGCTCCCAAGGTTGGACCTGACTGCAGCCAGTGAGAACTCCAAGCGTGATCAGGACCGCCATTAGTCGTATCATAGCAGCATACCAGTTCAGTCTGGCAGGTTAGCGACGATCGCGGCTTCGATCATCTCCATGTCTGTTGGTCGAAACCCCATATGCACCAGTTTTACTTCGCCATCAGGTCCGATCAAGTAGGAGGATGGCATGCCGATGACACTGAACTGTGTCGCCATATCTCCCTCAGGGTCTGAAGGGATAAGGAAATCCAAGGGAGTGTCCAGCAAGAAATCCAGACCATCCTCGATTGGGTTGTCCACATTAATGGCTACTACTTCGAGTCCCTGATCCCGATACTTGTTATACAGGTCGTTGTAGAGCGGTAACGAGGTTAGGCAAGGGGCGCACCAGGACGCCCAGAAATCGACGTAAACGGTTTTACCCGGCATGTCGGCCAGTGCAATCGCCGGTTGATCCGCATAAATTGATGGCAGAGCAAAGTCAGGAGCAGGGTCACCCTCTTCAACGGCATGGGCTATGCCTACTAGTGTGCTCGTCACGAGGCCCAGCCCTATCATCATAAAACCTTTGTTCATCATTGTGATTCCTTAATTTCTCCAAAAGTCCATACTGTCTGTCAGGAATGCCAGTTTGATGGCGATCGCTTTCATGACTGGCTGCTGCATTCGGACTGTCACCCAAACAATAGAGCCCGTCTAACATTACAGGTATTAGGGTCGGCCGGTTCACTAATTACACAAGACTATAACGCACCAGCAAAAAATTCGTCTACCCAGAGCTGTGCTGCTATGCAGCGGTCGCCATGACGGAGTGGAGACTCCGTAGCAGCTCATGCCATCGCTTGCGTTGAATTTTCAGTGCAAATTTCAGTTCTTTATAGCTGTCGCGCAGTTCCATCTGCTCCCACTGCGCAAGCGTTTCCTGAAGGCGCTTTTCCCGTGCTTCGAGCCACTTTTGCCGGGTCGCATTCCATTCTTTGAGAAGTTGCTGAAATTGTTCATACTCCTGCTCCAGCTTTGCTCTTAGGCTGTCTGGGATGTCGCGAAACTCGAATTGTTCGCGTGCTAGCTGGTACTGCATCTGTAATCTTGCTGTTTCCACGCGGGCAGGATCGGTCCTTTTCAGGTCTGTGGTCAGACCCACGCAGGATAGACTGCGAATCATCCATTTGGTGGGGTCGAAGTGCCACCATTTAACCCCATTGCGATAATCCCATTGGAACGTGTGGTGGTAGTTGTGATACCCCTCACCATACGTGATTAGTGCCAGCAGTGGATTATCCCGCGCCGAACTGGCGTCGCTGTAAGTTTGTTTGCCCCACATGTGTGCAACCGAGTTGATCAGGTAAGTCACATGCTGGCTTATCACCAGTCGGAGTAACCCCCCAAGGAGAAGGCAAGCGATAATGTCGCCGTGGAGGAACCCTAAAAATGCTGGGAGAGCGATGTTGGTAAGCAGTACAAGAATTAGATAATGCTGATGCTGCCAGAGCGCTACCTTGTCCTGCTGGATGTCCTTGATATTTGAAAAGTCCTCTTTCCCACTGTCATAGTGACGCAGAATCCAACCGATATGGGAAAACCAGAAACCTCTGCCAGCGGAGTATGGATCGAGATCATTCTGATCGACATGGCGGTGGTGGCGGCGATGATCCGAGGCCCAGTGCATAACGTCGTTCTGCAGAGCACAGGCTCCCCCGAGTGCGAAGGTCAATCTCAGGAAGGGGTGTCCCTTATAGGCTTTGTGAGACCACATGCGGTGGTATCCGGCGGTAATCGACAGGCCGCAAAAAAGCATCATGCCGAGAAAGACCAGCCACTCATAAAGATCGTAACCGTCGAGATAGCCGTATAGTGGAACCAGAATTATAGCCAGCAGCGGTGTGATGCTGAACAGCAGCATATTTGTCAAGTTAATCGGTGCTTTTTCCATAATTGTCGCAAGGATTTTGAGTGGCAGAGCTTTCAGTTTAGCGGATTTTGCTCAAAGAGCCAGTAGTGTAATCTTTTAGGTCCACCTCAACGCCGGGAGATTTGCTGATGCAGGACACAAACGATCGATTAGAGGATATAGAGACTCAGCTGGCTTTTCAGGAAGACGCTCTCGAGCAGTTTAATGCGGTAGCTGTCAGCCAGCAGGGGCAGATAGATGAGCTGAGAGCCCAGCTGCGGGTTTTGCAAGAACAGTTTAAAGCGCTGCCTGACGGTTCGCTTCAGTCCGCAGTCGACCCTGCGCTAGAAAAGCCACCGCATTATTGAGCCCAACAAATCCGAAGAAAATTCAAGCCCTGTAATCGCTTCGGTTTGGCCCAGCATGATTTGTTAACGCTTGGAAGGTTTAAGTGTGCAGACCATAGCCTACAAGTATGAAAGGTGCGAATTGAAAATTAGAATTAAAGGGCAAGCATCCTTCGCGTAAGGTGTCGGTATTCAGGTAGAGGATGATGATGGTCAGGGCATACTGCATGAACAGGTCACCTACGTGCTACAAGGGCGACGTGAGCGCCAAGACGAGCGCACTCAGTGGGGCGCGTTATAGTCACCCGCACTCGAGTCGCAATTACCGAAAGTAATCACGATGGGTTTGACTCTCCGAGAGTTAAGACTGCGCCCACCGCGATGAGCGTTATGATGAAGAGGGCCCATTTGAGCGTGGTCTGAGAACTGCGCACGGCGACTTTAACCGTAAGGTATGTGCCGACCATGTTACCGCCCGCCAGGATCAGACCGGGTATCCATTCAATAAGATCAAAGATTATAAAGATCGCGACTGATACAAAGGTGAAAGCCAGCGTGCAAACCATTTTAAGTGCATTAGCCCGCACCAGGTCATAACGGAGACCGCCGGCAAGGGCGGCGAGTAGGATAAAACCGACACCAGCCTGAACAAACCCTCCGTACATTCCAGCAGCAAACAACCCCCACCAAGCTCCAAGTTTCTCATTGGGGGAAAGTGTGGGCGTATTAGCCGGCGGCGCAATAACCCCAGGCCGCAGCAGGATAAGCAGGGACATTCCTAATAGGGCAATCAGCATAATTGGCTTGAGATAAAGATTTGGCAAATAGGCGGCAGTCAGGGCTCCCGCAGCTCCTCCAGCGAGTGTAGGTATAAGGATTGGGCGGACTGCTGGTCGATCCAGCATCTGGTTCTGGTCAAAAACTGCGACTCCGACTAAGCACTGCATTAGCACGGCGACTCGGTTGGTGGCATTAGCGGTATCAGCGGGCAGTCCCATGATCATTAGCATAGGTAGGCTCAGATTTGAGCCGCCGCCTGCCAGGGTATTGATTCCGCCCGCAATTAAACCCACCAGACATAGTCCGACAAGATGGAGAGTTGTGATGTCGATAATCAGAATAGAGCTCTACTGTTGTCGGACGGCCTCGTGGCCGTCACTGGTTGGTTTTCTGGCACTAATTTCTTGATTATACCCGACTACACAGTTCAGCTGGGCGGTTTAGGCAGTCCGACCCAATGAAGCGACCGTGTCGGTAGAATACTAAACATCGAGAGCCTGCCTAGACTCTCGATAATGGAGATTACTCATCTAATGGGACAAACAGAAATCATGTCTTTCGCTTTTTCATGATCGAGTACAATACGTATTTACTGAAAGTGTGAACGGTGAAGAAGGGCCAAATTTGGAGCGGATTCCTGACTTTCTTGTGGTGGGGGGCGGCATTAACGGGCTGTTGGTTTCTCGCAATCTGCTGAAACTCGGTGCATCAGTCTTGCTGATCGACCAAGGTGAGGTGGCTCGCGAGGCCTCTTGGGCAGGGGGTGGGATCGTGTCACCTCTGTATCCGTGGCGATATTCTCCTGCCGTGACCGCGCTGGCCAGCTGGGCGCAGGGATATTACCCGCACCTGGTTCGGCAGCTGCTTGCAGAAACTGGCATTGATGCTGAATTTGAGCAGAGTGGGCTGTTAATACTTGATGCGCCCGATCAGTTAGAAGCAGTTTCATGGGCGGCTTCCGAAGGCAAGGCTTTGGAAGTATGGGGAACTGCCCGGATATATGATGAAGAGCAAAACCTTGCGTCCGGATTCAGCGATGGACTGTGGATGCCGCATTTGGGTCATGTCCGCAACCCCAGGCTATGTAAGGCGCTGCTCGCTAGCCTTGAGCAGTCTCAGTCTTTTTCGCTGCTGACCCATACGCGCGTCACTGGCTTCGAGGAGGTGGATAGCCGGATAGTTAAAGCGTATGCGAATGTTGCTGGGTCCGGAGAGGAGCAGGTATTGCCGGCTGGTGCTTTTATCCTGACCGCCGGTGCCTGGACCCAACAGTTGCTTGGCCCACTGAATGTCGAGTCTGGC
>JASMER010000087.1 GCA_030752195.1 Gammaproteobacteria bacterium | reverse complement strand
GTTTGGATTGGCGATGATGTTGATGTCGGTGCCGGAACAACCATCGACCGCGGTGCGATCGAGGACACGATAGTCGAGGACGGCGTGAAGATCGACAATCAGGTGCAGATCGGACATAACTGTCACATTGGCGCACATACCGTAATTTGCGGCTGTACTGCGATTGCGGGTAGTGCGAAGATCGGCAGATATTGTGTTTTAGGTGGCGCAAGCGGCATGGTGGGCCATCTTAGTCTGGCTGATGGCGTCCAAGTCAGCGCTATGTCTCTCGTGAACAAGTCGATTACCGAGCCCGGAACCTATTCTTCCGGTACGGGTCAAATGAATATCGCCGACTGGAAAAGAGCCATAGTCAGATTCCAACAGCTCGATAGCATCGCTCGCCGATTGAAAGATCTGGAGAAGCTGATTGACGACCATGATCGAGCTCGCTGACCGGTTCGCGTCTTCATAGGCCGAGCGTGACGTTTATTCGCGACCAACAAACAAAAGGGTCTCACCGAGTTAATTTGTTTAAGGCAATACAATGTTGATGGATGTACAGGAAATCAAGGAATACTTGCCTCAGCGGTATCCCTTTTTACTCATAGATAGAATCGTATCAATGGAGTTGGGCCAATCGATAGTAGCCTACAAGAATGTCACAGTGAATGAACCGTTTTTTGAGGGGCATTTCCCCCACCAGCCGATAATGCCTGGTGTCCTGATTATTGAGGCTCTCGCGCAGGCGGCCGGAGTACTTGGATTCAAAAGCCAGGAAAAAAAGCCGAAAGATGGCTATCTCTATTACTTCGTCGGGGCAGATGACGTTCGGCTCAGACGTCCGGTCGTTCCAGGTGACCAGCTCAAGCTTGAGGTAAATGTCATTACAAACCGCAGGGGGGTCTACCGGTTTGCAGCGAAAGCTTCGGTGGGAGATGAGCTGGTAGGTACCATGAACATCCTATGCGCCGAACGCAAAGTTGAGGATGGCGACTCATGATCAGCAACCAATCCGAGATTGATCCGAAAGCGGAAATTGACGAAGGCGTAACTATAGGTCCTTGGTGTATCGTCGGTCCCGGCGTTCAAATTGGTTCCGGCACAGTCATCGAATCCCACGTTGTAATCCGCGCCAACACAACGATTGGCACGAACAATCGCTTATATCAGTTTTGCTCCGTCGGAGAAGACCCTGCAGACAAGAAATTTGAGGGAGAAGAGACCTGGCTAGAGATCGGTGACGACAATGTCTTCAGGGAAGGTGTCACGCTGCATCGCGGGACCGGTGCTGGAGGAGGGCGCACCAAGATCGGGGACGATAATCTGATGATGGCCTATGGGCATGTGGCGCATGACTGCATTGTTGGAAGCCACACCGTTTTTGCGAATAACGTGGGCCTATGTGGTCATGTCACCATCGATGACTGGGCGATTCTTGGTGGATATGCCGGTGTAAACCAATTTCTTACTGTGGGATCTCATGCGATGATCGGTGGGATGACCCACATTTCTAATGATGTGCCGGCTTATATGATCGTCAGCGGCAGACCGGCTACGGTGCGCAGCGTGAATACTATCGGCCTGGAGCGCCGCGGTTTTGATAAGGAGTCAATCGCAGAAATTCGTGAGGCTTTCAAGATCCTGTATAAAAGAAATTACAGTCTTCAGGAGGCGATAGATCAGATTCGCGTTCTCAGCGAAAACTGTGCGCCCTTGACCGCTCTTGTCGCATCATTGGAATCTTCCAAAAAAGGCATTCATCGGTAATCCTCTGCTCGTGTTCAGTTTGGCTGTAATACATGGCTGACCCCATTCAGATCGGCATTGTCGCTGGCGAAAAGTCAGGAGATATCTTAGGGGCCGGTTTGATTGCTGCCCTGCAGAAGCGCCACCCTGATGCAGAATTCGTCGGGATTGGTGGACCCGATATGGAGTCCCTTGGATTCCAGTCGCTGTTTCCGATGGAACGACTCTCGGTCATGGGATTCGTTGAGCCACTTGGTCGGTTACCAGAGCTGCTTTACATCAAGCGAAAGCTTGAAGCTTATTTCAAGGCCTGCCTCCCGTCGATTTTTATTGGCATCGATTCGCCGGACTTCAACCTGCGGATAGAAGAAACGCTCAAGGCCCATCACATCGCCACTGTCCATTACGTCAGTCCCAGCGTCTGGGCTTACCGGAAGAACCGGATTCACAAAATCAAGCGAGCCGTAGATCTCATGCTCACGCTTTTTCCTTTCGAGACTGCGATCTATGACGAATTTGGAATACCAGCAACCTGCGTCGGGCATCCGCTCGCTGATCAAATAGGCTTTGAAAATGAAACGGAGGGCGCTCGTCAGACACTCGGTCTCTCTCAGTCTGAGCAAGTGGTAGCGCTACTTCCAGGAAGCAGAGTCAGTGAAATCGAGCGTCTTGCTCCGCTTTTTCTTGTTGCGGCGGTCAAGACGCTTCGCTCGATGCCAAAATTGAGATTTCTGATTCCTTTCAGTGGAACGGAAAGCCGTGCCTGTATTGAGCGGGCTCTTGCGCGGTGCAGTATATTTCTTGGCGAGCAGTTTCGCCTTGTGGAAAATTCACAGCAAGCGATGGCAGCGGCTGACTTTGTGGTATTGGCCAGCGGGACGGCGACTCTGGAAGCCATGTTGCTCCGCAAGCCAATGGCAGTTTTCTATCGGTTAGCTCCCATTACGCATCTGATTGCCTCGAGAATCGTTGATGTTCCTTATGTGGCTTTACCTAACCTGCTGGCAGGCAAGCGCCTGGTCCCTGAAGCTATTCAGAACGAAGCCACTGAGGCTGCGGTTGAATCTCAAATTCTAAACTATTTTTCAGATCCGGGTGCGTTCGAGGAGTCTTTACGTCAATTCGACAGTTTGCATCGTGAGTTGCGCAAAGGGGCTTCGGAAGCTGCGTCGGCGGCCATAACTGAGCTTTTGAACCGTAGCTAAAAAGATTTCATGGATTGTCTGGCGTCAGAAGAGAGAATTGACTCCCGCAAGTGCCGCTGGATCGCCGGGGTCGATGAAGTGGGGCGGGGTCCCCTGGCAGGGGATGTTGTCGCAGCAGCGGTTATTCTCGATCCCGCCACCCCGATACCCGGTTTGAATGATTCTAAAAAGTTGTCAGAAAAGCAGCGGCAGGAACTGGTCATGCTGATCAAAGAACATGCGCTCGCCCTTTCCATCGGCCGGTCCAGCGTGGCGGAAATAGACAGTCTGAACATACTGCAGGCAAGCTTGCTGGCCATGCAACGGGCGGTAGAGGCTTTGCCTCGGCGGCCACAGTTGGTGTACGTCGATGGAAATCACCTCCCTGACTGGCGGTTTCGAGCGAAAGCAATTGTCAGAGGGGATGCTAAGATTCCAACGATCGCGGCAGCCTCGGTACTAGCGAAAGTAACGCGAGATTGCGAAATGAAGGCATTGGATAGCCTTTACCCGGGCTATGGTCTTGCAAAGCACAAGGGTTACCCTACCAAACAGCATCTCGAAGCGCTGGCAAAGCTTGGTCCAAGTCCCATTCACCGCAAGAGTTTTGCGCCTGTTTCGGCCTTGCTCCGGTAAACATTTATGACGAAAGCGGGTATATTGGCTTGCCTCTTTCGCAGAGTCCATAAGGGCGCTAGACATCTATTTTGGTTGCAGACACATTTATACATCTCCGGCTTCATACTGAGTTTTCGATCAGTGATGGCCTAGTGACAATCGGTCCACTGGTCAAGCGACTGGTGGATCTCGAGATGCCCGCAGTGGCGGTAACCGATCTGGCTAATCTATTCGGGCTGGTTAAATTCTATTCATCCGCGCAATCGGCGGGTATCAAACCACTGGGTGGATGTGACGCCGTGGTTGTAGACGAGGACGGTGTGTTGACGCCGATGGTGCTGCTCGTTCAGAACGAACAAGGATATTTAAACCTGACCCAGCTGGTCTCGCAAATGTATACGGCAGGCGACAGAACCGGGGAGCCCAGCCTCTCTCGCAAAGACCTAGAGGGAAAGACTGACGGTCTTATCGCCTTATCTGGCGCGCAGTATGGAGACATTGGTCAAGCACTTCTTGCGGACGATACCGAGCGCGCAGCCTCTTGCCTTTCAGACTGGCTAAGACTCTTCCCCGATCGGTTTTACATTGAGCTGCAGCGGGTTGGCAAGCCGGAGGAGGAAGCTTACATCGAGCGCGTACTATCTCTGGCGGTAGCACATCATGTGCCGGTTGTCGCCACGAATGATGTGAGATTTATTTATTCCAGTGATTTTGAAGCGCACGAGGTGAGGGTATGTATCAGCGGGCGACGGACGCTTGACGATCCACACAGGCCGAGAAACTATACCGACCAGCAGTACCTCAAGAGTAGTCAGGAGATGGCTGAGCTGTTTGCAGATATCCCGGAAGCCTGCCTGAATGCCATCGAGATTGGGAAGCGGTGCAGCTTGTCGTTGAACCTCGGCACTCCCTATCTGCCCAATTATCCGGTACCTGACGAAAGATCGCTGGAAACCTATCTAGAGGATCTCAGCAGGCAGGGTCTCGAAGCAAGGCTGAAACAATTATTTGGCGAGACAGGATGCAGTGAGCAACAAATTCGTGTCTATTTCGAGCGGCTTGATATGGAGCTGGGCGTCATTAACCAGATGGGGTTTCCGGGTTACTTCTTGATCGTCATGGAGTTTATTCGCTGGGCGAAAGAGAATGATATTCCGGTCGGTCCCGGCCGAGGTTCGGGCGCCGGCTCTATCGTGGCCTATGCTTTAGGGATCACGGATCTCGACCCTCTCAAGTACGACCTGTTGTTTGAGCGCTTCCTGAATCCAGAAAGGGTGTCGATGCCAGATTTTGACGTGGATTTTTGCATGAAAGGCCGCGACCTGGTGATTCAGCACGTTGCCGATCTCTACGGTCACGACGCAGTTTCCCAGATAATTACTTTTGGTACGATGGCAGCAAAAGCCGTGGTGCGGGATGTTGCCAGGGTTCAGGGTAAGCCATATTCCCTGGGGGATAAGCTGTCTAAACTTATCCCATTTGGGCCTGATGTAACGCTGGCAAAAGCTTTGGAGGAAGAGCCGGAGCTGTCACATTTCGTTGACGGTGACGAAGACGCTCAGGAAGTTATGGACATGGCCTTCAAGCTCGAAGGGATTACGCGTAATGTCGGCACGCATGCCGGTGGGGTGGTCATAGCGCCGACCAAACTGACTGATTTCACGCCGCTGTATTGTGAAGAAGCCGGCGGCGGGCTGGTATCGCAATTCGACAAGAATGATGTCGAAACTGCTGGTTTGGTCAAGTTTGATTTTTTAGGCCTTCGTACACTCACGATCATTGACTGGGCGGTGAAGATGATTAATGAGCGTCGGGGCGAGGCAGAGCCTGTTACGATTGATGCCTTGCCCCTGGACGATGAGTCGGTGTACCGGATCCTGCAAAAGGGGGAAACCACCGCTTTATTCCAGCTCGAATCACGGGGGATGAAGGAGCTGATCAAGAAACTTAAGCCCAGCAGCTTTGAGGACATTATTGCGCTAGTTGCGCTGTTCCGCCCGGGTCCCCTTCAGTCAGGCATGGTTGATGATTTCATTGAGAGAAAACACGGCCGCACAGAGGTCGCTTATCCACATCCTGAGCTGGAGCCGGTATTGTCCAACACCTACGGTGTCATTCTCTATCAGGAACAGGTGATGCAGATTGCGCAGGTGCTGGCGAACTACACTCTGGGTGGGGCCGATATTCTGCGTAAAGCGATGGGTAAAAAAGACCCGGCCGTGATGGCGAAACAGCGCGATCTGTTTATGGCTGGTGCGGTAGCGCGACAGATCGACAAAGATCTGGCGGGTTCAATTTTTGATCTCATGGAAAAATTTGCCGGCTATGGTTTCAATAAATCGCACTCTGCTGCCTATGCGCTGGTCTCCTATCAGACAGCCTGGCTCAAAGCACATTATCCGGAGTTTTTTATGGCGGCGGTACTGTCCGCCGAAATGCAGAATACCGACAAGATTGTGACTTACGTCGATGAATGTCATGCAATGGGCCTCAAAATAGTGCCGCCGGACGTTAATGTCGGTCAATTCAACTTCACGGTGAATGACACCGGAGATATTGTCTATGGCCTTGGCGCAATCAAGGGACTGGGTGAAGGGCCGATTGAGGCAATAATCGCCGAACGACAGAAAAAACCTTTTGAAAATTTGTTAGACGTCTGTCAGCGGCTGGATTCTCAAGTAGTCAGCAGGCGATCACAGGAAGCCCTGATCAAGTCAGGCGCATTTGATAATTTAATGGAAGGTGGTCCAGATGTCGTCAGGGCGGCGCTACTGGCGCTGTTGCCCGCTTCTATTCAGGCTGCCGAGCAAAGTAAACGGAATTCTGAAAGTAAGGTAGATGACTTATTTGGGGATATTTCACCTGAGGCACCAGCTGGCGAGACCGAGAGTCCGGGTGCTAGTAATCAAGCATGGAGTGAGCAGGAGCGCTTGCAGGCGGAAAAATCTGCGCTCGGTCTTTATTTGTCAGGGCACCCTATAGAAGAATTTCTTCCGGAACTGTCAAAAATTACCCGCAGTCGCCTGTCGGGGTTAAGCCCAGAGCGCGGCA
>JASMER010000086.1 GCA_030752195.1 Gammaproteobacteria bacterium | reverse complement strand
TTGGCTGGCGTCTTGGCGAGTTTATCCCCATTGCGGTTGATCAAAAGCAGCAAATGCTAGACTTTGATGATCCTTGGGAACGAATCAGCGCCATTGAACAGCTTGTGGCAGAAATGGCCGGAGAACCTTGACTCTGACCGGGTACCCTTGAAATTCCTTTTAGTCTCAGTTCAGTCCCACGACGACGATCGGCACAAATTACTTGCCGTTGCGCCATAAGGCTTGACACAATCCCCCATGCTTTTCGATCTGATTGACGCATCCGGTTGGAGCCACGAGCAGTGGCTCACTGCGAGCATATTCGTATTTATCGCGATTACACTATGTGTGGTAATGGCGCGCATGCTGAAGCTAATCCGAATGTCGCGCAAAAACACTTATCGGCCGAACTTGAGACCGCTGAGGCGGAGCAGGCCCGAATGAAGCTTGCTGCCATGATGTCTCGCTTCCTGCTCGTGCTTTCAGTACTGTTCTTCACCGGAACCGGTCACGGCATTATCGTTCGCCATGATGTCGGGCAAGCCGCTTATGACACCCGAAGTATCGATTATCCCGCGGTATTTTTTCTTGAGCGTCAGGGGATGCGCAAAGTGTGTGTTGCGACCCTGATTGCCCAGCAATGGGCCTTGACCGCAGCGCACTGCGCGGAGGAAACCTCACTGGGCGTTGCAACAGCCCGAGGCGGAACCTTTGCTGTAGAAGTTGCCGGTCAATTCAGAAAGGTTGATCTGGTGGTCAAACATCCCCGCTATCAGCAGGGCGCTGCAGATGATGTCGATTTGGCGTTGATCAGATTTACGGTTCCTTTGTCCAGCCCTCGACCCATTTCGCTCAATACGGTAAAGAATGAGCTCAATAAGGTCGTCACAATTGTGGGTTGGGGTTACTTTGGTATCGGCACTTTGGGTCGGCAGTATGCCGATGGTCGGATGCGATACGCCACTAATCGGATTAGTCAATCAGGTCGGTATCTACGATTTAAATTCGATGATCCTCGAGAAATACAATCTGCGAGTCTTCCGACGGAGGGTATGCTGGGCTTGGGAGACAGTGGCGGTCCAGCCTTAATTGAGACATCAGCCGGAGTGCGTTTGGCAGGTGTTGCCGTAGGTCAACTTGTGGATACGACTTATGATGAAGAAACACAAGGACAGTACGGAGCAATAGCTATCTATGAGCGGGTTGCATCTCACCTGCAGTGGATTGAATCCGTAATTAATTGTGGACGATGCATTATTGAGTAGTGACCAAATCCCTCGTTATTCGTTCTAATCAATGTCGCATTGATTATTGTCACCGGCTACAAAACGGTCTGTGCGCCCGGTAACTCTGTAAGCAATTAAACCGATCCACTCGTGTATCGCCTCCTCCAGCAAACTTAAGTTCTTAGTAAAGCTTAAGCTCAGCCTCAGAAGGTCGCTCCGGTTAGAGCGATGATCCACCGGATACGGAATTACGGGCCAGTTCGCTTGACAGAAAACCCCAACGGCCCTCGGCATGTGGTACGCTGACGTAATTAGTATCCAGTCTTGATCTGGTCTTGGATTCACCAGCGCTTTGCTATTTGCCACGTTTTCCGCTGTATTTCGTGATTCACTTTCAAATAGAATGGCTTGCCCGCTTAAGGAGATCTCCTCAAAAAGAAATTGAACATAGTCGGCTTCCCTGAAGCTCTGTTCTGATATTGAACCGCTGCCTCCAGTGAATATTAGCTGGGAGTCTGGATACAGGTTCGCCATGGACAAGAGCGTTGTGATGCGCTCTGCTGCTTCACCCATCTCGGTTTGTCCCCATGCTTCAGATATAACAGGATTTACTGCTCCACCCAAAACAATAATGCCTGTTGGGGATAATGGAAGGGCAGGATTGGCCGAGAACCGATTCTCCAGTGGTGCGAGTAGCCATTCTCCTACCGGTAACGTGCAGGTGATGAGCAAAAACAATACAACAGCGGAGAGAAGCGATCGCGAGAGCTTGAGCCAGCCGAAAACCAGAAAAAGCCAAGCAAACATCGTAAGCAAGGTTAGGGCATTACCTGGAGAAACTAATAGCCACCCAAATTTGGAACCAATGAAAAAAGGATTGTCCATAGACATCTAGATCGACCTAATGGCCACTAAAATGAGGGCGATTGTGGTTTTCTAATGACGTTATCTATCCTGCCTACTGTGATTAAACACAGCGTTCGAATTTGATAACATCAGCCATTTCTGAGACTGAATGTGACTATTCTGGCACTCAACGAGTTAGTTTTATCGAGAAACAGGAGTAATCAATAATGTCTATTCAAGTAGGGGACACTGTTCCGGCAGCTACATTTAAAGTGATGACTGAAGATGGGCCCAAAGATGTATTATCTACTGATCTATTTGATGGTAAGAAAGTAGTTTTCTTCGCGGTCCCCGGAGCTTTTACGCCAGGCTGCTCATTGACACATTTACCGGGATTTGTCGTTCAGTCTGATGCTATCAAGGCAAAGGGCGCCGATACCATTGCCTGTATGGCCGTGAATGATGCCTTCGTGATGGGCAGTTGGAGCAAGGCTCAGAATGCTGAGGAAATTCTGATGCTGGCGGACGGTAACGGAGAGTTTACTCGCGCAATTGGACTGGAAATGGATGGAACTGGATTCGGTATGGGTATGCGCTGCAGACGATTTGGCATGATCGTTGAAGATGGCACTGTGACTTATCTTGGCGTAGAAGCGCCGGGCGAGATCAAGGTCAGCTCGGCGGAAGCAATGCTTGAGCACCTGTGATCTGCTTTAGGTTTGAATTGAGTCAATTTCCAAACAGAATAAAACCAAAGGAGCGGTGCTCATGATAACTCAAACGCTTGACTATTCAGACGGTGATACTGAACTGGAGGCCTACGTGGCTTTCGAAGCGGCTGACACGCAAAAGCCGCTTGTGTTGATTGCTCATGATTGGACTGGGCGGCGTGAATATGCCACTCAGGCAGCCGAGCGTATAGCCCTAATGGGCTATGTGGGTCTTGCTCTGGATATGTACGGCAAGGGGGTTTTCGGCGCAGACGGGGATGTCGACGGTAATGCAGCGTTGATGGGTCCATTCGCTGAAGATCGGGGCTTACTTCGGCAGCGGATACGGGCCGCTCTGGTAGCAGGACGCAATATCCCGCAAGTAGACCCAACGCGAGTTGCGGCCATGGGATACTGTTTTGGCGGCATGTGTGTGCTTGAACTTGCGAGATCTGGTGCGGACGTTCTTGGTGTCGTTTCCATCCACGGCATTCTCGCAGCGGGGGAGGCTAAAAACGAAGACATCAAGGCAAAGGTGCTTTGTCTGCACGGCCATGATGACCCGATGGTGCCGCCTGAACAGGTCTTGGCATTTGAGGCCGAAATGACTGCAGCTGGGGCGGACTGGCAGGTGCATGTCTACGGAAGCACAATGCATGCTTTCACTAATCCTGCTGCCAATAGTCCTGACTTCGGTACGGTCTACAGCGCGACGGCTGAAGAACGCAGCTATCGATCTCTTGAAAATTTTCTGGCAGAGCTATTCTGATCTCGCACCTAATTGCTTCCATCGACGCCAGGACTACAAATGACCTCATCAGCAACTGAATCCTCTTCAAGACAAAACACCATACCTGCACGCAGCAGAGTGGGGTTATGGTTAGGGCCTTTGGTCTTTTTGCTGATGCTAGCGTTCGTTGAACTCGATCCTGGTAATCCCCTGGTTACCCGAATGGCGGCGGTTATTCTCTGGATGGCGATCTGGTGGATGACAGAGGCGATTCCGCTGGCGGCGACCGCGTTGCTGCCAATTCCACTGTTTCCATTTCTGGGTATCATGCGAGGCAGAGAGGTGGGTGCGGGCAGTCGGGTAGATCTCGGTGCCGCGTCAATTCAGGACGGTTTCTCCGCTCGTGATTTCGATGTCGTTTTTCCGAACGTCGCAAGCCAGTATATGGACTGGATCATTTTGCTTTTCATGGGCGGCTTCATCATCGCCGTGGCAGTTGAAAAGTGGAATTTGCACAAACGAATTGCGCTAAATATTCTAAGAGTTGTGGGCGGACAACCTCATCGACTGGTGCTAGGGTTTATGCTCGCCACAGGCTTCTTGTCCATGTGGTTGTCGAATACAGCGACCGCTTTAATGATGATGCCGATGGGAATGTCCTTGATCCTGCTTTACGAGGAGCTTAACGCTGGACTTTTGAAGCAAGGTCAGGTGATCGACAGGCGAGCAGAGAATTTTGGTCTCACATTATTGCTTGGTATTGCCTATTCTGCCTCAATTGGCGGCTTTGCGACTCTGATCGGCACACCTCCCAATGGCGTGCTGGCGACACAACTACCGCAGCTTTTCCCTGAAGCACCGGACCTGACGTTTTCTACGTGGATGATTTTTGCTCTGCCGATGAGCGGGGTATACATGATACTCGCATGGCTTCTGTTGACCCGTCTGGTTTTTCCTCTGCCGTCTACGACGCCTTTCACTGGTCGGGATTTCATCCAGAATGAGCTGCGTAAATTGGGTCCAATGTCTGTTGAGGAAAGGCGCGTGCTGGCGATATTCGTGTCTTTTGCGCTACTGCTGATGACAAGAAAGGAACGATTATTTGGCGCTGACGTGGATATTTTCGGGTGGAGTTACTATCTGGATAATCTGCTGCGATCGGTCGGGATTACACCGGTAGGCCATCTGATTGATGATGGTACCGTGTCTGTTGGGATGGCCCTGACTTTATTCATGATCCCTGCAGGCAAAGCCATCGGTGGAAAACTGCTCAGCTGGGACGATGCCAAGAAAATCCCCTGGGGCATCCTCCTGCTGTTTGGCGGCGGGCTGGCTATTGCGAAAGGGTTCACGACTTCTGGATTATCTGATTACATTGCTTCACAGCTTCAGATTTGGCTGGGCAATGCGAGTCCGTTCGTGATTGTGGTGAGCACCGTTGGAATCATTACTGGTCTGACTGAGGTGGCGTCCAATACTGCGACAATTTCGCTGTCGCTGCCGATTATGGCGAGTCTTTCCCAGGCTATCGAAGCTCATCCTTTACTGCTGCTGATTCCGACCACCGTTGCAGCTTCCTGCGCTTTTATGCTGCCAGTCTCAACGCCACCTAATGCTATAGTTTATGGATCTGGCCGCATCCCTATCATGAAAATGGTTATAGCCGGGATATGGCTCGATATCCTTTCTGTTGTGCTACTGACAGGGTTCGTCTATACCTTGGGTCACATGGCTTTTGGGGTGCTGGACGGTTTCCCTCTATGGGCTGCACCCTAGCCTTACTTGAGCTGAATGTTTCTTTTGCTATTCTCTATTTCGATGCATACAGAATTAAGCATGCTTCGCTAAATGATAGAGGATAGCTGCGGTTGCGCCCCAGATACGATAGTCGCCGAATTGCAGTTCGAGAACCGTGCGCTCAATATCCCGATAAGTCACGATAGAACGCTTGTACGCTTGGGTATCTAATACAAGGCTTAGCGGTGCAAGGAAAATAGACTCGACCTCCGCGGGGTTAGCAGCATAATCAAGATCGTTTTCGATTATCCCTACTACTGGTGTTACCCTGTATCCGGAAGGCATGACGAGTTCACCGAGTTGGCCGAGGACCTCAACTTCTTCTGGTCTCAGGCCAATTTCTTCATAACTTTCTCGGAGGGCAGTGGCGGTAAGGTCGCGATCTTGCTCCTCTGAAGTTCCTCCGGGTAAGCTGACTTGGCCGGCATGGCTTTTCAAGTTTGATGATCGAACAGTGAGGACTATGCTACTCTCGCCGAAGCCGTCAGTTTTTGTGACGGGAACCAGTACTGCGGCTTGACGGAAGGATTTAAGATTTAATTTACTCGCCCACTTTGTCGTCTGATCCAAAGGCTCGATAGGACTAAGAAGCGCTGCATCTTCATTCTTAAAAAATTTAAGCAAATCACTGAACCGTTTTGAAGAACTCGAACTTGGCATAAAATATGTTCCAAGAAAACCTGGTCTCGGTGATTCGGATCGAAACAGCCCTAAGTTAGGAATGCTGACCAGTGGAGACTACAACAGAAACCCGCAGCCGTGTCGCAGGTTTATTTGCCGGCATTATCGCAATGGCCACCAGTGGTCAGGGCACCTTTAGAGCTCTGTATACCTGATAAATGCATCATGCAGGAAGTGCGAGGAATAAATAATTGATAGGTATTCGTGCTTAAATCCAAACCGAAACACACGGCATCAACTAAAGAAGGGCATTTTAACCATGGAAACAAAGATAACCCAGTTGCTCGATATTGAACATCCAATAATTCAAGGTGGCATGCACTATGTGGGATTTGCTGAACTTGCAGCAGCAGTATCAAATGCCGGCGGGCTGGGCATAATAACAGCACTTACCCAAGGCACACCGGAGAAACTTGAGAGAGAGATTGTTAAATGCAAAACCCTAACAACCAAACCATTCGGCGTTAATTTAACATTTCTTCCATCTCTTGATCCGCCAGATTATGCGGGACTTGTTGATGTAATTGTCAAAGAAGGCGTCAGAGTGGTGGAGACGGCTGGCAACAACCCTCAAAAGTGGTTGCCGAGGCTGCAAGAAAACAATATTAAAGTCATTCACAAATGCACATCTGTTAG
>JASMER010000085.1 GCA_030752195.1 Gammaproteobacteria bacterium | reverse complement strand
TACGGAAATCGGTTTTGCCGCTTCCCATGTAGGGGAATTCCTCGACGACAACGTATTTTTTAGGCAGCGCCAGATTAGGCAGCTCCTCGGAGAGTTGCTTGCTGATTTCCTTCTCGTCAATTTCCCGGTTCGTAATGCCAACGATACGCGAACCGCGTTTCGCATCCGGTAGCTCCACCGCGCAGCATTCGATGTTGTCAGAGAGCAGGCTGGCCAGTGCCTCCTCTACCATGACCAGTGAAATCATCTCTCCGCCAATTTTAACGAAGCGTTTCAATCGGCCCTTATGCCAGAGATACCCTTCTTCGTCGATACAGCCTAAATCTCCGGTGTCATACCAGCCCGACTTGAGCCGGAGATGGGATTCTTCCATATCATTCAGATATCCCGGCATGACCCCGTCGCCTTTAACAAGAATCTTGCCAATTTCGCCGGTCTCGCAGGTGTCACCAGTTTCGATCGCTTCAATCTTCACCATTGTGCCGGGGATGGGAACGCCGATACTGCCGGGGCGGTTGTTGTCTCTTGGGTTGACGGAAATGACCGGTGAAGTCTCTGTCGTGCCATATCCTTCGAAGATTTCGATGTCGTGCTTCTCGCGATACAGTTTTCTGAGACTGTCGGGACATTTATCTGCCCCGGTGACCGTCAGTTCGACGCTGGCAAAATCGCCCGGCGCAGACTGTCTTGCATAGCCCTCTAGAAACAGGGGCGTGCCTACCAGAAGCTGTGGCTTATGTTCTTTGATTATTTGGGCAATGGTTTTGAAATCGAGTGGATTGGCATAAGCAATCGAAGTCATACCCAGGCACAGAGGTGTCCAGAGATTGATGGTCAGGCCGAAGACATGGAAAAAAGGCAACACCGCTAGCAGATTGTCCATGCTGCGGACATCCATCATGTCGGAAAAGGAGTTGATGTTAGACAGTAGGTTTTGTTGCGTTAGCTGTACAACTTTCGGATCTTTCTCACTGCCACTGGTGAACAAAATTACCGCGGGTGATTTCAGATCGCTTTTGCCACAGAGTTTTTTGATCAGGCCAATCGGCAGTTTGGATTTGACGAGTGCCAGCGCTTTCTCCATGCCCCCGAGGCTCGCGAGGATATCTTCAATGAAAACCATCTCCGGCAACTCAGCGCAGTCCACTCGTTCCAGCAGCGCTCTGGCCGTGATAATCGTTTTGAAATCACATTTGCCTTGCGCATAACGACAGTTCTTTTTCGCGCCCGTGGAGTAATTGATCATCACGGGAGTGAGTCCGGCCATCAGCGATCCCACTACCGCGAGGGCCGCTCCCGAGCCGGTTGGCAGCATGATTCCAATCCGGCCTCGTTCAAGCTTTCTGAAGCGGCGGGAAAGTATCAGTGAAGCCAGCAAGGCACGACCATAGCTCAGATCATTGCCTGTCATCTTGTCGACGATGGCAATCTTGTCCGGATGAGCCTTGGCGTTGGTAATGAATTCATGCTGCAGCATGGTCGCAGTTTATCCCAATGGTCCCTTGCTTGGAACTGAGCGGCGGCGGTGATAGAGTCCTTGCTGTTGTCGGACAGAGCCTGTCAGTAGGACGGGTGCCGTTTGTTTGAGCTGGGCTCTAGCCAACCCGATACTTTGTCCACGCGACGTGTCGTGCATCAGACGCTGGTTGAAAAAAGGAGAGATAGTGGAGAAGACAAGCTGGAACTTAATGAGAGTGCCTCTGCTATGTGCCGCGTTAACTTGCCAGTTGTCTCTTGCGCAGCAATGGACATTTACGCTGCACCAGGTTCAAGGCCAGTTGTACATGCTTGAGCCTGCAAACACCAATGGTAATGTGGGAGTAATGGTGGGCGATGACGGTGTGCTGTTGGTGGATTCCCATTTCCAACCTGCGGTGCCGCAGTTGCTCGAAGAAGTTGCCGCTCTGACAGACGAAGACATTAAATTTCTCGTCAATACGCACATTCATCCTGACCATATTGGTGGCAACAGCCTGCTCGCGGACTACGGCGTCACCATCGTCGCCCATGATCTGGTGCGTGTTCAGATGCTCAAGGAACTCCGTATCCCTCGCCGCGGGGGGACGTTTTATCCGAAGCCAGATCCTAGGTCACGGCCGGTGCTGACCTACACTGACGCGATCAGCTTTCATCTCAACGGAGAGGAGGTTAAGGTATTCCATGCCCCTCCTGCTCACACCGGGGGAGACAGTTTTGTCTACTTCACGGGGTCAGATGTTCTGCATCTTGGTGATGTATTTCGGACCAACATGTATCCGATTATCGACCACTACAATGGAGGCAGTTTCCTCGGCATGATCGAGGCGATGAGCTTGGCTATTGGTATGGCGGGACCTGAGACAAAGGTGATTCCCGGCCATGGGCAAGAGCCTAGCGATCGTCAGGGTATGATTGCCTATCAGAATTTGCTCTACACCCTTCGCGATCGGGTGCAGGGCTTTGTCGACCGTGGAGCGTCGATAGAGCAGATACTTGCAGCAAAGCCAACTGAGGATCTTGATGCGCGTTGGGGCGGGGTGCCGTCATGGACCGCGGTAGACCTGCTCCCGATTATCTATCAAGAACTTACTCGCTGAATGAAGCGCTGTGAGTGTACCAGTCGATTCAGACCAGTCCTGAATCACTGCTGGGACCCACGCCGCGAGTGCCTGCCAGTGAAATTTACGTAGGAAGTCTCATTGTTCGCTTGCTTACACAGACATATCAACTCGGTCTGGCTCTGTATGGTCGCTGTAGCTACCGGCCTCCTGCTGCTGTTTCCGGAATGGCTAACCAGAGATTCAATCTCTGCATATCTGGGTGGCTTGGGCTCCGGCGCGCTAATGGTTTATCTCCTGATGTGCATAACCCGTTCGCTGCTGATGATCCCCGTCACTCCGTTTGTCCTGGCGGGCGCAATTACTTTTCCCGATTTGTTAATGCTTGTTTTTGCCATCTCAATGGTGGGTATTCTAGTGGGCGCCTTCCTGATATATAGCTTTCCGGCCTTCGGCGGCTATGATCGACTGCTGGAAGATAAGTATCCGACGAAAATTGGTCAGTTGAAGGATGCTATGCGTGGAAAGCGGTGTTTCTGGATAATTGCGGGCTGGTCGTTTTTTCCTTTGGTACCCACAGACCTGATTTGCTATGTAGCTGGCATGGTGAGGCTCCCTTTTCGGAAAGTAGTTGGACCATTGGCGGTAGGCGAGATCCCGCTCGTTGCCATCTATGTGTATTTTGGCTCGGAGTTTGGTGATTGGTTACGAATATGAAAGCGAAATTTCACCTCAGTGACTCGATTAAACTGATCCGAAATATAAGGACAACAGGCACTATTGCGCCCAGTTCCCAGGCTTTGATCAGAGCCCTTCTAAAGCCCATTGATTTTGAAACATCACGCTGTATTGTCGAATTGGGACCGGGTAACGGATGCGTTACTCAGGCGTTGCTGCGGCAGATGCATCCGCGAAGTCAGCTGATTTGTCTGGAGCTGAACTATGAATTCGCAGATCAGCTGCGCAGAATTGAAGACAGTCGCCTTCATGTTTATAACGCCTGTGCGTCTTCAATTCGCAGTATTCTGGATCAATTACAGATCGGTGAAGTGAATCACGTCATCTCCAGTTTACCGTTGACCCTGATTGATGATGATACTGTCAGCCGCATTCTCGCCAGTGTCGGAGACAATCTTCGAAGCGGCGGCCGGTTCCTTCAGTATCAGTACTCGCTGGCCAATTACGGAGACATGAAGCCATTGTTCAGTGACGTCAAGCTGCGTTTCACGCTCCGAAATATGCCGCCCGCGTTCCTCTACGACTGCGTAAAATAGTACTGCAGGTTGAGCTACTCAGGTAAAGCAAAGGCTACCATTTCCGGCGCATGGCGGGAGTCCCCGATGGTGACAAGCAGATACTGCCTGTCGTTGTAGACATAGCTGATTGGTGGATTAGTGGTGCCCGCCTCCATTTCGATTTCCCAAACCACGGCGCCACTGGTCTTGTCATAGGCACGGAACCAGGGACCACCACTGTTAGTGGCAATTTCAATTGGCATGTCCGGTGGGATACGGCCACCTCGGCGCTGATTGGTCATCCCTTCGCCGATGAAAAGAAGGCTTTTTGTCAATAATGGGGAAGGGCGCCCGGGTACACCCAGCTTCCCCAAATCCAGATGCGCAATGGCCGGATTGTCCACCGGGCCCCAGCCGTTCGGCACCATCCACTCGTGTTCACCGGTATTCATATTGATCGCGGTAATTCTTCCATAAGGGGG
The DNA here is from genome assembly GCA_030752195.1 of Gammaproteobacteria bacterium. GTDB lineage: Bacteria > Pseudomonadota > Gammaproteobacteria > Pseudomonadales > Pseudohongiellaceae > UBA9145. Next base: position 2,384 of record JASMER010000085.1, on the reverse strand, counting down.
TTTGAACAAAGGCAGCCCTTGTGGGCCAGCTAACCAGCGTCTGGAACCTTTGGTATAAGACAAGTTCGTCACTTCAGGGTCACCCGGCAGCAGATCTGCGACGAAGGGCGAGGTGATGGAAGGAATATAGAGCATGCCGGTCTCAGGGTCGAAAGCCGCTCCCTGAACGTCTGCCCCGCCCTGCGAACCCGGCAGCTGTATCGTTCCCTGAGTCCCATTTTCGGACGCAATCGATGGCGGCGTGAATAAAGGCCCGGTGACGTAGTGACTCGCGATGTCCAGCGCCTGCGCGCGAAGCTCCGGTGTAAAGTCGACTAGGTTCTCCTCGGTAGAGCCCTGTCGGTCGAACGGCGCAGGCTTGGTGGGAAAGGGTTGGGTTGCCGCTGTTACCTCTCCGGGTACGTCGGACTGGGGTACCGAGCGCTCCTCAATATCCCAGACCGGTTCTCCGGTTTCGCGGTCAAAGACAAAGACGAAAGCCTGTTTCGTCAACTGAGCTACTGCCTTGATCTCCCGCCCTTCGACGTTAATGTCCATCAAAATCGGGGCCGCCGGCGGGTCGTAGTCCCATAGACCGTGATGCACGGTCTGGTAGTGCCAAACGCGCTCCCCCGTTTCGGCGTTCACGGCAACGAGGCTTTGACTGAACAGGTTGTCGCCAATTCGGTGTCCGCCATACATGTCGTTTGTTGCCGAAGAGATAGGCATATAGACCAGCCCCAGTTCTTCGTCAGCGCTGAACAGGGCCCATACCGGTGCGTGGCCTGTATAGGACCACGAGCGATCTTGCCAGGTATCAGTACCGAATTCTCCTTCTTGCGGGATGGTATGGTAGGTCCATCTGAGAGCGCCGGTTCTGACATCAAATGCATGAACATCGCCTCTAAATGCTTCCTTGTTCGGAAACGTGTCCGACATCGCTTGCCCGATTACCACGACATCCCGAACCACCATGGGCACGCCGCCCCAGCGGAATCGCTCAAATTCGACCGGGAAAAGCTGCAGGTCGACGCGACCGTCAACGCCAAAATCGTCAAATGTCGTGCCATCTTCGGGATTCAAGGCATAAAGAAACGTACCACGCTGCACGAACAGACGCTGTTCATCTCCTTGACTCCAATATGCGGCACCACGTGTTGAGGCCCCTGGCAGACCCTCTGCGCCGCCCGGTGGTTCTTGCACCCAGAGCGTTTCACCGGTACCTGGATGAAAGGCTTCTAACAGGCCAACGCCATTAGTAATATAGCCCACCCCGTTGATGACGAGCGGCGCAGCATTCCAGTTTGTGGTGTAGCGCTGGTTTGGATTTATGTCGAGATAATGTTGATCCAGCGCAGGCCGGCGCCATACGACTTCAAGATCTGCCACGTTCTCAATATTGATACCATCAAGTGCCGTATATTTGGTGCTCCCCTCGTCACCACCGAATGCCTGCCACTCGCCGTCACGCGCGCCCTGGCCGGTGCGCTGGAACGTATTCGCGGATTGGTCCAAGAGTCCCTGGCTTGTTAGCGCTTGATCGGCCGTCACCATTGTTGTGGATTGGCTTTGAGGCTCACCGCAAGACAGAAGCAGGGTGGTTGCGCAGATCAGGATGAGCAGTTTCAGGTTAAAAGGTTTGGCCATGGCTGGCACTCCATTTTTTTTGCTTTCCTGCATTCTACCCAAAAATTAGTGACGTAAAAAAGCTATTGTGCTGAGGTAATGATTCTGGCGCTGGTCGCAGATGGTCTGGCCCGCTTCGTGTCCGGGCACGCGGCATCGCGGCAAGGATCGATGGGGAGGATGAGTGGAATCAGGATCCGAATTTTTCAATCCCAAGGAGCTGCTTGCGTTGTTCAGGATAGCTGCTTTTTTCGCTTAACCAGATAGCCAGAAAGCGCTCGGTGAAGTCTGGATTAGAAATGCTGCCGACCTCCTGTCCATTGAATAAAAACCGGCTTGCAAGCTGCTCAGTAACCTGCATCAGGAACTGGTCGCCTTTTTCTACGTCGGGCCACATGTCAGTGAGTTCGTCCAACCAGGATTCAGTGGCCTCTGAATAAAGTCCCTGCTTTTGCCATTCCAAACGGGTACGGTCCACGAGGTCTTCTCTTCCGATACGCCTTCGATAATCAATTCGAAGGGTCAAATTAGGTTCTAAACCTCGGTAAATGCCGTCGTTGCTGTACAGATAACAATCGTAGATTGTCCAGAAAAAGACTTTGAGTCTTGCCGAGCCGACCTCTGTCAGACTGTCAGGTAAATCTGCACGCGCAGTGAGTGCCGCGGTAAAACACAGTGCGATCACAATAGAAACCCGCAGCGAGCGCTTAGGCCAGTTCATCCGTCTGCCTGATATTATTCTCCGCGAGCCAAAACATCGCGGGGAGCAAGACTGTCCA
>JASMER010000084.1:6430-6661 GCA_030752195.1 Gammaproteobacteria bacterium | reverse complement strand
TGCATGGCTATACAGATGCGCAACCATGGTAAGTGGGAGAAGTAAGAGCTTGAACACAGAAATCATTTCGCGAGCTTCAGTTCAGCAAATGCGGATTAATCCAGTAGGGTAGTAACGCCAAGTAGCGACTGCGTGCAAGAGAGGAGCCAACTCTCAAAGAGTAAGGGGCCATTGTAGGGGCAACACAGTTTCGGTGGCAATATCCCAGGCGCGTTAGTATTCGCTTACGAT
>JASMER010000084.1:0-6420 GCA_030752195.1 Gammaproteobacteria bacterium | reverse complement strand
AGAAAACCGTGGTCAAAGTGACTGGAGGTTTGCCAGATCTGCTTGCGTGTCGATGTCCGCCAGGATAGCTGGGTCGGTGACCTCGATAGGCATAAGGTCCTGCGGATAACGAGCCAGTAGTGATTTGCCGCCCGAATCGCCGTCCAGTTCGGCAAGTGAGTCGAAATACTTGCACCCAAACACCACGGGGTTGCCGCGAGTTCCATTGAATTCTGGTATAACGATGCGATCTTTATCTGCGGACTCGATAAGCAAGGAATAAGTAGCTGAGCGCACGAAGGGCATGTCGCTAAGACAGACAATACAGGCGTCCCAATGCTTTGTGAATTTCATACCAAAAGCTAGAGAAGCGCCCATGCCCTGATCGGCATGATCGAAGGGCCGTATCTGCGATTCATCAGCTTCGAGCGCACTGACAAGATCGGGGCGGGTAATGATAACGACTTCTTCGACGGCTGCGGACAGCCGATTGAGCGTTTGCGCGAAGACCGTGGAACCGTTGTTCAGCCTGGCTAACAATTTGATTCCGCCAAAGCGATTGCTGAACCCAGCTGCGAGTAGAAGAGCGCCAATATGCATGATTTAGTCCCTGATTGCAGCGCCTCTGTCGAAAATTATCAGGTGCCGAAGACAGGTGGCATAGAGCCCTTCATAGCTAAGGGGCAGGCTTGCCTATTATTAACTCAGTGCAGCGTTTTGTCGGACTTGCGGGTTGATAAGGCGCCCTGCTGTCGTATTTCAAAAAATGGCTCCCGATTGCTCGTCAGAGAGTCGGTTTTCAGCTCTGTGTGCCTTGCAGAGGTTTGGGAATTTGTGTCGCTGGACCTTTGGATATTCTGATTAAGCCGATGTTCCGAGGTTTGAGAGCTGTCGCTTGTTCCTGAAGGGCCCCCGGATGAACTTAGCTGAGCTCGGACTGCTTGTGCTCTAAGCTGTTCGCTGAGGTGCTGCCGTAGTCGATTAACGACACTGGACATCACTTCAATCGTTTGACTGAGTTGGTCCAGAGTCATCAATGTGCGCTCTGGATCGTTGTCAGGTTGCTTTTCTTTTTCACTCATCCTTTTCTGGCTTCCCGGCCCAAAGCCTCGCTCAGGAGACCTTGCGCTTGCTGTATCCGCTTGATCTTAGTCCCAGGTAAGTGCTCCGCCTGTCTGATATTCGATGACCCTCGTTTCGAAGAAGTTTTTCTCCTTGCGTAGATCCATAATTTCGGACATCCATGGGAACGGGTTCTCCACACCCTGAAATTGTTCTGGAAGACCGATCTGAACCAGCCTTCGATTGGCGATGAACTGCAGATATTCCTCCATCATTGCAGCATTCATGCCCAGTACCCCTCTAGGCATGGTGTCTCGCGCATACTCTATCTCAAGCTGCGTGGCTTGAAGAATCATCTGGGTGGCCTCTTCTTTCATCTGGTCGGTCCAAAGATGAGGGTTCTCGAGTTTGATCTGGTTGATCATGTCTATGCCAAAGTTCAGATGCATGGACTCGTCTCGAAGGATGTACTGAAATTGTTCAGAGGTACCCGTCATCTTGTTACGCCGCCCCATGGAGAGAATCTGTGTGAAGCCACAGTAAAAGAAGATGCCCTCGAGGCAGCAATAGAAAGCAATGAGGTTCTTGAGCAAGTCTTGATCGTCCTCAGTGGTGCCAGTTTTGAACTCAGGATTGCTCAGTGACTGCGTGTATTTTAATCCCCAGGATGCCTTTTTGGCGACGGAAGGAATTTCGTGGTACATGTTGAAAATCTCGCCTTCGTCCATTCCCAGCGATTCAATACAGTACTGATAGGCGTGCGTATGAATGGCTTCTTCAAAGGCTTGTCTCAGAATGTACTGACGGCATTCCGGATTGGTAATCAGCCTGTAGATCGCCAGGACCAAGTTGTTTGCGACAAGAGAATCAGCGGTCGAGAAAAAGCCGAGATTGCGTTTGACGATTAAGCGCTCATCTTCGGTCAGCCCGTTTGGGCTTTTCCAGAGGCTTATGTCAGCGTTCATGTTGACTTCTTGCGGCATCCAATGATTTGCACTGCCATCAAGGTATTTTTGCCAGGCCCAGTCATACTTGAATGGGACTAGCTGGTTGAGGTCAGCTCGGCAGTTAATCATGGCCTTATCGTCAACCGCTACCCGGTTTGCTGTGCCCTCCAGCTCTTCCACGCCCGCGCTGACGTCAAGACTGGACAATTCATCAATCGCTTTCTGCAGAGCATCCACATTGCTTGTGATTTCAGTGGCTTCTGCTTGTGCTGCGAAACTCTGCGAGCCTGAAGCTTCATTTACCGCGGGGGCTGACTCTGGTGAGTGCTGAACTGGCGTGGGTGTTTCAGATGCGTCGACTGGTGGCGGGGGCGGGGGTGATACAGCCGCGCCCGTTGTTGCTGTGTCTTCTTGATTAAAGTCGTCCCAAGACAACATTATGAGTACCTCTTTGTGTTAACAATTTCTCAATTGGTCGATGTTGTTGGTTTAATTATTGGCAAGCTTCGCATTCTGGGTCATCCAGAGAGCAAGCCTTGGGTATAGTTGCTGCGGTTGGCTCCGCTGATACCTTATTCAAGCTGTGGTCAGAGACTGTCGATTTTTCGGTGGTCGTCGCTGCTAGTGCTCTTAAGTAATAAGTTGTCTTTAATCCTCTTAACCAGGCCATTCGATAAGTGACGTCGAGTTTTTTGCCGCTGGCGCCGGCGACGTAAAGATTGAGTGATTGAGCCTGATCGATCCACTTCTGACGACGACTTGCGGCGTCTACCAGCCAGCGTGGCTCAACTTCAAAGGCTGTGGCGTAGATCTGTTTGATATCTGTGGGCACGCGATCAATGTTTTGGACGCTCCCTTCGTAGTATTTTAGGTCATTGACCATGACGTTGTCCCAAAGATTAAGCCGTTTCAGGTCATTCACCAGATAGGGATTGACCACGGTGAATTCTCCGGAGAGATTCGATTTCACGTAAAGGTTCTGATATGTGGGCTCAATGGACTGCGAGACGCCGGTGATGTTGGCTATCGTGGCCGTCGGCGCAATCGCTAGGACATTTGAATTGCGCATGCCTCCTGTTTTTATTCTAGCCCGCAGGCTTTCCCAGTCCAGGCGTTGGTCCAGGTTTACATCAAGATAATCGCTACCCCGAATCTCCAGAAGCTTCTTCAATGAATCAATGGGCAGAACGCCCTGATCCCAAAGTGAACCCTTGTAGGATTCGTAGCGCCCCCTTTCTTCCGCGAGGTTGTTTGATGCGCTAATCGCATAGTAACTGATCATCTCCATGGAGATATCCGCGAACTCTACGGCCTGCTCTGACGCATATGCAATGCGTTGTTTATAGAGCGCATCCTGAAATCCCATCACGCCCATGCCGACCGGGCGATGTTTCAGATTGGAGTTTTTGGCCTGATCCACCGAGTAGTAGTTGATATCAATGACGTTGTCGAGCATTCGTATGGCTGTGGTTATCGTCTTCTTCAGCTTTTCCTGATTAAGACCGTCCTCGTCGACATGATTGACCAGATTCACTGACCCCAAGTTACACACAGCGATTTCGTCCTTATTGGTGTTCAGGGTGATCTCTGTGCACAGATTCGACGAATGTACAGTGCCTACATGTTGCTGCGGTGAGCGAACGTTGCAGGTGTCCTTGAACGTTATCCAGGGATGGCCCGTTTCAAAGAGCATTGACAGCATTTTGCGCCACAAATCGGCCGCTTTTATGGTCTTGTAAGGCTTGATTTCGCCTGCCGCTGCTCGACGCTCATACTCTTCGTATTTCCGTTCGAACTCGATGCCGTGTAAATCATGCAGCTCAGGCACGGTGTTTGGAGAGAATAGAGTCCATTCCTGCTCATTGAATACCCGCTTCATAAATAAGTCCGGGATCCAGTTAGCCGTATTCATGTCATGCGCTCGGCGTCTGTCATCTCCTGTGTTTTTGCGTAATTCCAGAAACTCTTCGATGTCCAGGTGCCAGCTCTCCAGGTACGAGCACACCGCGCCTTTTCGTTTGCCGCCCTGATTAACTGCTACCGCGGTGTCATTAACCACTTTCAGAAATGGAACCACACCCTGACTTTTCCCATTGGTTCCCGTGATGTGTGCGCCCAAAGCTCGGACGGGAGTCCAATCATTGCCCAAACCACCGGCCCACTTTGACAGCATGGCGTTATCCCGGATTGCCGAGTAGATGCCAAAAAGGTCGTCGGGTACGGTAGTTAAAAAGCAGGATGAGAGCTGAGGCCGTAAAGTGCCGGAATTAAAAAGCTGGGGTGTCGAAACCATGTAGTCGAAGCTCGACAGCAGATCATAAAATTCAATCGCGCGCTGTTCCTTATTGTCCTCTTCAGATGCCAGTCCCATGGCCACCCGCATATAAAAGACCTGCGGCAGCTCAAACCGGGTGCCTTCACTGTGAATAAAGTAGCGATCGTAAAGAGTCTGAAGGCCCAGATAGGTAAACTGCTGGTCTCGGTCCGCTTTCAGAGCCTCGCCCAGCACACCCAAATCAAATTCAAGTAGATGAGGGGACAGCAATCCCAGCTCTACACCTTTCTTTATATACAGCTTTAGCGTGGCCGCGTATCGGTAATGCATCTCGGACTGCGTTGCAGCTTCGCTTATACCGAGGAAACCGAGCGCTTCTGAGCGCAGCGTATCCATCAGCAAGCGGGCGGTTACATAGGAGTAGTTTGGGTCCTTCTCAACCATTGTCCTGGCAGTCATCACCAGTGATGTGCGGACGTCTTCCATTTTTACGCCGGGATAGAGATTCTTTAGCGTTTCGCTATAAATCGTATCAGCAGATACGTCTTCCAGGCCCTCGCAAGCTTCGTCGATGACGGTCCGCAGTCTTGCGGTGTCCAGCGGGCCCTGATGACCATCTTCAAAAGTGACATTAATGATGGTTTCTTTAGGCTGCTGTAGTTCAGCTTGCTGTTCGCGCATGCGCGTGCGATCCGCTCTGTAAATGACATAGCTGCGCGCGATCTTGTGTTCGCCAGTGCGCATCAGCGCTAGCTCAACCTGATCTTGTATATCTTCTATATGTATTGTGCCGCCAGAAGGCATGCGCCGCTTGAAAATGTCCGTGATCTGACTGCTCAGTTGTGCGACAGATTCATGAATTCTGGACGATGCAGCCGCAGTACCGCCTTCTACAGCGAGGTAAGCCTTGGTGATGGCCACAGAGATTTTTGATTCGTCATAGGCAACTACAGCGCCATTGCGTTTTATGACCCGCAATTGCCCTGGGGCTGTAGAGAGGGTCTTTTGGGCTTCTTTTGCGCCGGGATTCGCACCCGCGGCCGGGCCGTTGGTGGCCTGTAAATCTGTTTGCATTAAGTGCTCCGAATTCGATCATTACTGCGAGGCTACCTGCCTCTTTTTGTTTTGTGTCTGCTTAGCCGGCTGCTCTTTCCTAGTGTCTGTGACCCGAACTTCTGGCCGCCTGATTTTCTAGTTCAATTTTTTTGCCTGCTTGCCGTTTTTTTCTGTCTGTGGCTTCCTGGCTGTGGGCCCCTGTTCGTGGTTGCAGAACGGTCTCGGTATGCCTGGCCGCTCCCGCCGCCCATCCTCTTTTTCTGTGGCTGTGCCTTGTGCGTTTACCGAATGAAAGGCCTATACTATATATTGTGTTTCTGGCGCTGGACTTTAATTTTTTTTCGTCCAGTTTGCCCTTTCTTTCCGGAGTCCTCGCTTTTCGCTTCAAAGGACGGCTCGTCGGCCCTAGTGAGCAGCATCCGAGATAGGTTTCGTTCTTTTGTTAATCCGCCCAGAGACCCGGTAGAGGAGGTTCATCAGCTTTCATGTGGCAGGGTCTGCCGGTTTGTCAACGGCTCAAATACACAACATCTGGGATCGGGAACCTCAATCTACACAATATAATGAGGTTTAACGTGGTTTGCAAGCGATTTTCCTGTGTGTTTTCTGTGGGAAATATGTGAATTAAACTTTACCTGCACAGAGTTGGTGCGGGGTCGCTCTGTTTTACGATTTAATCTGTCAATCTGGCCAAAATTCAATTAGTTCAGAGGGCGACGACGGTCCTAATGTTGTGAAAATGGAAGAAGCAAATCAGAACGTGAGTACCACTAGATATTGTGGTTGCGAATCAGGTACGCTCAAAAGGTCTCGCTGAGCAAGAACTCAATCAGTGCCTTCTGAGAATGCATCCGATTTTCCGCCTCCTGCCAGACCACTGATGCAGTGGAATCGATCACGTCTGCTGTGACTTCCTCTCCGCGATGCGCGGGCAGGCAATGCATGAACAACGCATCTGCGGCGGCTCCTGCCATCAGATCTTGGGTTACCTGAAAACCGCCAAAGTGCTGTTTGCGCTGGAGTGCCTCTGCTTCACTGCCCATGGAAGCCCACACATCAGTAACAACCAGGTCAGCATCCCGAGCGGCGTGGGCTGGATTA